>NZ_PSWQ01000030.1:0-7852 GCF_002932915.1 Rathayibacter sp. RFBD1 | reverse complement strand
ATGCAGTAATGTTTCGAAAGGATATCTATCATTAAAATGCCATAATGGTAAGACAATGAGTATTTGATAATCATCAGCTAATTCAATATAAATATGATTCTTTTCAAAATAACGTTGTACTTCAAAACCCGTATGCCCATTTACTCGAACAATAAGCTTTAATGGATCCTCGACTTCAATAACTTCAAAATGCTGTTGTCTTAACGTTTCAATAAATTGTTTTCTTTTTTCGAAAAAGAGACTACTGTCATAAGAATTATAAAATTGATGCGCTAGTTCAATGCTCGACATTACTAAATAAGATGGACTAGAAGTTTGAAAAATACCTAAATATTTAATAACTTCATCTTTCAAAGGTGCATTTTTATGAATAAATAATACTGATCCCATAGTAAGCGTAGGCAAAGTTTTGTGATACGATTGAACAACATAGTCAGCTTCTGATTCTAAAGCTGATTTAGGAAAGTGTTTCAAATTAAAATGGGCACCATGAGCCTCATCAATTAAAACAGGTATATTGTAATCGTGAAATTGTTTAACACACTGATTGATATCAAAGCATTCTCCATAATAATTTGGATAAGTAACGACAGCGAGTTTTTGATGTCGTAACATTTTAGTATCTATCAAAGGCGCTAAATACTGGTAACTTTTATCACTTCTGTACATAGGCAAAATATCTGCAGACTGTTGAGTTAAATCTAAAGCATTAAAAACTGATTTATGTACATTACGGCTAATTAGATAACGACCTTTTATATGAGTAAATGCTTGTATAACTGATAAAATGCCTGAAGTTGTACCATTAACTAAATAATAAGCATCATAATTAGGATGCTTATTCACACGATTCATACTTTCTAAAATAGTATCTTCTGGATGATGTAAATCATCTAGACCCGTGATTTCAGTCATATCCATTTTCAAAGATAATGCATCTAAATAACCGATAGTCATGTTTTTATGTCCTGGAACATGTAATGAGATAGCATGATGATGAATTAAATCATCAAGTTTTTGAGTGATAGGTAATTTCAATTAAGTCTTCTCCTCATATATCTTTAAATATCTCCTATTTTAATAGATAATTTAAAAAAATAAAAGAAACGCTACAATTTCTGTTGTTTGATCTCTTCTCAATTCATTAGCTCCCAGCACTTTTTCTAAATTTCGACATAAAAAAAGAGACCTCACGGTCTCAATATCAGCTCATCGCATCCATACAATGATTTGCCTGGCAACGTCCTACTCTAGCGGAACGTCAGTCCAACTACCATCGGCGCTAAGGAGCTTAACTTCTGTGTTCGGCATGGGAACAGGTGTGACCTCCTTGCCATTGTCACCAGACAAATGAATGATTATACATTCAAAACTAGATAGTAAGTAAAGATTTGCGTCGCAAAACTTGAAAAAATTGATTAAGTCTTCGATCGATTAGTATTCGTCAGCTCCACGTGTCACCACGCTTCCACCTCGAACCTATTAACCTCATCATCTCTGAGGGATCTTATAACCGAAGTTGGGAAATCTCATCTTGAGGGGGGCTTCATGCTTAGATGCTTTCAGCACTTATCCCGTCCATACATAGCTACCCAGCTATGCCGTTGGCACGACAACTGGTACACCAGAGGTATGTCCATCCCGGTCCTCTCGTACTAAGGACAGCTCCTCTCAAATTTCCTACGCCCACGACGGATAGGGACCGAACTGTCTCACGACGTTCTGAACCCAGCTCGCGTACCGCTTTAATGGGCGAACAGCCCAACCCTTGGGACCGACTACAGCCCCAGGATGCGATGAGCCGACATCGAGGTGCCAAACCTCCCCGTCGATGTGAACTCTTGGGGGAGATAAGCCTGTTATCCCCGGGGTAGCTTTTATCCGTTGAGCGATGGCCCTTCCATGCGGAACCACCGGATCACTAAGTCCGTCTTTCGACCCTGCTCGACTTGTAGGTCTCGCAGTCAAGCTCCCTTATGCCTTTACACTCTATGAATGATTTCCAACCATTCTGAGGGAACCTTTGAGCGCCTCCGTTACCTTTTAGGAGGCGACCGCCCCAGTCAAACTGCCCGCCTGACACTGTCTCCCACCACGATAAGTGGTGCGGGTTAGAAAGCCAACACAGCTAGGGTAGTATCCCACCAACGCCTCCACGTAAGCTAGCGCTCACGTTTCAAAGGCTCCTACCTATCCTGTACAAGCTGTGCCGAATTTCAATATCAGGCTACAGTAAAGCTCCACGGGGTCTTTCCGTCCTGTCGCGGGTAACCTGCATCTTCACAGGTACTATGATTTCACCGAGTCTCTCGTTGAGACAGTGCCCAAATCGTTACGCCTTTCGTGCGGGTCGGAACTTACCCGACAAGGAATTTCGCTACCTTAGGACCGTTATAGTTACGGCCGCCGTTTACTGGGGCTTCGATTCGTAGCTTCGCAGAAGCTAACCACTCCTCTTAACCTTCCAGCACCGGGCAGGCGTCAGCCCCTATACATCACCTTACGGTTTAGCAGAGACCTGTGTTTTTGATAAACAGTCGCTTGGGCCTATTCACTGCGGCTCTTCTGGGCTTGCACCCTAAAGAGCACCCCTTCTCCCGAAGTTACGGGGTCATTTTGCCGAGTTCCTTAACGAGAGTTCGCTCGCTCACCTTAGAATTCTCATCTTGACTACCTGTGTCGGTTTGCGGTACGGGCACCTAATCTCTATCTAGAGGCTTTTCTCGGCAGTGTGAAATCAACGACTCGAGGAAACAATTTCCTCTCCCCATCACAGCTCAATCTTAAGAGTGTCGGATTTGCCTAACACTCAATCTCACTGCTTAGACGTACAATCCAATCGTACGCTTCGCCTATCCTACTGCGTCCCCCCATCGATTAAAACGATTATAGGTGGTACAGGAATATCAACCTGTTATCCATCGCCTACGCCTGTCGGCCTCAGCTTAGGACCCGACTAACCCAGAGCGGACGAGCCTTCCTCTGGAAACCTTAGTCAATCGGTGGACGGGATTCTCACCCGTCTTTCGCTACTCACACCGGCATTCTCACTTCTAAGCGCTCCACATGTCCTTGCGATCATGCTTCAACGCCCTTAGAACGCTCTCCTACCATTGTCCAAAGGACAATCCACAGCTTCGGTAATATGTTTAGCCCCGGTACATTTTCGGCGCAGTGTCACTCGACTAGTGAGCTATTACGCACTCTTTAAATGATGGCTGCTTCTAAGCCAACATCCTAGTTGTCTGGGCAACGCCACATCCTTTTCCACTTAACATATATTTTGGGACCTTAGCTGGTGGTCTGGGCTGTTTCCCTTTCGAACACGGACCTTATCACCCATGTTCTGACTCCCAAGTTAAATTAATTGGCATTCGGAGTTTGTCTGAATTCGGTAACCCGAGAGGGGCCCCTCGTCCAAACAGTGCTCTACCTCCAATAATCATCACTTGAGGCTAGCCCTAAAGCTATTTCGGAGAGAACCAGCTATCTCCAAGTTCGATTGGAATTTCTCCGCTACCCACAGTTCATCCGCTCACTTTTCAACGTAAGTCGGTTCGGTCCTCCATTCAGTGTTACCTGAACTTCAACCTGACCATGGGTAGATCACCTGGTTTCGGGTCTACGACCAAATACTATACGCCCTATTCAGACTCGCTTTCGCTACGGCTCCACATTTTCTGCTTAACCTTGCATCAGATCGTAACTCGCCGGTTCATTCTACAAAAGGCACGCCATCACCCATTAACGGGCTCTGACTACTTGTAAGCACACGGTTTCAAGTTCTTTTTCACTCCCCTTCCGGGGTACTTTTCACCTTTCCCTCACGGTACTGGTTCACTATCGGTCACTAGAGAGTATTTAGCCTTAGGAGATGGTCCTCCCAGATTCCGACGGAATTTCACGTGCTCCGTCGTACTCAGGATCCACTCAAGAGAGAATATATTTTCAACTACAGGATTATTACCTTCTTTGATTCAACTTTCCAGATGATTCGTTTAATATATTCCTTTGTAACTCCGTATAGAGTGTCCTACAACCCCAATAAGCAAGCTTATTGGTTTGGGCTCTTCCCGTTTCGCTCGCCGCTACTCAGGGAATCGAATTTTCTTTCTCTTCCTCCGGGTACTAAGATGTTTCAGTTCTCCGGGTCTGCCTTCTGACAAGCTATGAATTCACTTGTCGATAACACAACATAACTTGTGCTGGGTTCCCCCATTCGGAAATCTCTGGATCAACGCTTACTTACAGCTACCCAAAGCATATCGTCGTTAGTAACGTCCTTCATCGGCTTCTAGTGCCAAGGCATCCACCGTGCGCCCTTAATAACTTAATCTAATATAGTTATTAATCTGTGAGTGTTCTTTCGAACACTAGCGATTATTTTTTATGAATTCAAGCTTATTTAAAACTCTATTCACTCGGTTTTGCTTGGTAAAATCTATTTACTTACTTATCTAGTTTTCAATGTACAATGTCATTAATTAATAATCACAATTAAGTATTATAACAAAATATAATAGTCAATGCAATATTCAATTAATCATGAATGTTTAAAAATAAACATTCAAAACTGAATACAATATGTCACGTTATTCCGTATCATCTCTACGAGATGTTCCGAATATATCCTTAGAAAGGAGGTGATCCAGCCGCACCTTCCGATACGGCTACCTTGTTACGACTTCACCCCAATCATTTGTCCCACCTTCGACGGCTAGCTCCAAATGGTTACTCCACCGGCTTCGGGTGTTACAAACTCTCGTGGTGTGACGGGCGGTGTGTACAAGACCCGGGAACGTATTCACCGTAGCATGCTGATCTACGATTACTAGCGATTCCAGCTTCATGTAGTCGAGTTGCAGACTACAATCCGAACTGAGAACAACTTTATGGGATTTGCTTGACCTCGCGGTTTCGCTGCCCTTTGTATTGTCCATTGTAGCACGTGTGTAGCCCAAATCATAAGGGGCATGATGATTTGACGTCATCCCCACCTTCCTCCGGTTTGTCACCGGCAGTCAACTTAGAGTGCCCAACTTAATGATGGCAACTAAGCTTAAGGGTTGCGCTCGTTGCGGGACTTAACCCAACATCTCACGACACGAGCTGACGACAACCATGCACCACCTGTCACTTTGTCCCCCGAAGGGGAAACTTCTATCTCTAGAAGGGTCAAAGGATGTCAAGATTTGGTAAGGTTCTTCGCGTTGCTTCGAATTAAACCACATGCTCCACCGCTTGTGCGGGTCCCCGTCAATTCCTTTGAGTTTCAACCTTGCGGTCGTACTCCCCAGGCGGAGTGCTTAATGCGTTAGCTGCAGCACTAAGGGGCGGAAACCCCCTAACACTTAGCACTCATCGTTTACGGCGTGGACTACCAGGGTATCTAATCCTGTTTGATCCCCACGCTTTCGCACATCAGCGTCAGTTACAGACCAGAAAGTCGCCTTCGCCACTGGTGTTCCTCCATATCTCTGCGCATTTCACCGCTACACATGGAATTCCACTTTCCTCTTCTGCACTCAAGTTTTCCAGTTTCCAATGACCCTCCACGGTTGAGCCGTGGGCTTTCACATCAGACTTAAAAAACCGCCTACGCGCGCTTTACGCCCAATAATTCCGGATAACGCTTGCCACCTACGTATTACCGCGGCTGCTGGCACGTAGTTAGCCGTGGCTTTCTGATTAGGTACCGTCAAGACGTGCACAGTTACTTACACGTTTGTTCTTCCCTAATAACAGAGTTTTACGATCCGAAGACCTTCATCACTCACGCGGCGTTGCTCCGTCAGGCTTTCGCCCATTGCGGAAGATTCCCTACTGCTGCCTCCCGTAGGAGTCTGGACCGTGTCTCAGTTCCAGTGTGGCCGATCACCCTCTCAGGTCGGCTACGTATCGTTGCCTTGGTAAGCCGTTACCTTACCAACTAGCTAATACGGCGCAGGTCCATCTATAAGTGATAGCAAAGCCATCTTTCACTATCGAACCATGCGGTTCGAAATATTATCCGGTATTAGCTCCGGTTTCCCGAAGTTATCCCAGTCTTATAGGTAGGTTACCTACGTGTTACTCACCCGTCCGCCGCTAACGTCAAAGGAGCAAGCTCCTCGTCTGTTCGCTCGACTTGCATGTATTAGGCACGCCGCCAGCGTTCATCCTGAGCCAGGATCAAACTCTCCATAAAAATTTATGATGTTTGATTAGCTCATAATACTAAATAGTGTTTGTAACATTTAAGTTACTTTATTGGAATTAACGTTGACATATTGTCATTCAGTTTTCAATGTTCATTTGATATTAATTAAATGGTGGAGACTAGCGGGATCGAACCGCTGACCTCCTGCGTGCAAAGCAGGCGCTCTCCCAGCTGAGCTAAGCCCCCATAATAAATTTTAAATTTCCTATCGGGAAGACAGGATTCGAACCTGCGACCCCTTGGTCCCAAACCAAGTGCTCTACCAAGCTGAGCTACTTCCCGTAAGAGAACGCGCCCGATAGGAGTCGAACCCATAACCTTTTGATCCGTAGTCAAACGCTCTATCCAGTTGAGCTACGGGCGCTATATTTAAATTGGTGCCGAGGACCGGAATCGAACCGGTACGGTGATCTCTCACCGCAGGATTTTAAGTCCTGTGCGTCTGCCAGTTCCGCCACCCCGGCAAAATAATGGAGCGGAAGACGGGATTCGAACCCGCGACCCCCACCTTGGCAAGGTGGTGTTCTACCACTGAACTACTTCCGCATATGCGGGTGAAGGGAGTCGAACCCCCACGCCGTAAGGCGCTAGATCCTAAGTCTAGTGCGTCTGCCAATTCCGCCACACCCGCGTATACATGTGAGCCATAGAGGATTCGAACCTCTGACCCTCTGATTAAAAGTCAGATGCTCTACCAACTGAGCTAATGGCTCTTAGATGGTGCCGGCCAGAGGACTTGAACCCCCAACCTACTGATTACAAGTCAGTTGCTCTACCAATTGAGCTAGGCCGGCAAGAAATGATTCAGGACAGAGTCGAACTGCCGACACATGGAGCTTCAATCCATTGCTCTACCAACTGAGCTACTGAACCATATATATTAAAATGATTAAATGGCGGTCTCGACGGGAATCGAACCCGCGATCTCCTGCGTGACAGGCAGGCGTGTTAACCGCTACACTACGAGACCTAAAAAATTATGTATTGCGGGAGGCGGATTTGAACCACCGACCTTCGGGTTATGAGCCCGACGAGCTACCGAACTGCTCCATCCCGCGATAATAAAAATGGCGGAGGAAGAGGGATTCGAACCCCCGCGAGCCGTTAAGCTCCTGTCGGTTTTCAAGACCGATCCCTTCAGCCGGACTTGGGTATTCCTCCGTATCGACAAGAATTAATATACCATATCATTTTATTTGAAGTCAACATCTTTTCGAAAAAAAATTCAATTTGTGATTTCGGCATGATAATTGCCTATAAAAAAGCAGCCTTTGACGGCTGCTCCAGATTGTTGACAAAGGGCTAAAATGATTTTGATTTTAGCCCTTTGTCTTCTTTTCAATGTAGTTCTTTAGGAGAGGATAAACATGAACGGAACGTTTCTATATGACGAGTTTAACGGGCGTCAGCTTGATATTTACCTTCCGCAAGACACCTCTATTGATGTCCCAGCTGTCTTTGTACAAGATGGCTCTTCTTTGTTTAGAACACACCTGCTAGAGATCGAAAGAATGATCGAAACGAAAACCATCTCGCCAATTATCATCGTCGGCATACACCCCTTCAATCGACTTGACGAATATACACCATGGAAGGCGTCATCACTGCGATCTGGGTTCCCTGACTTTAAAGGCGAGGCACAGACGTATGTGT
>NZ_PSWQ01000029.1:0-10733 GCF_002932915.1 Rathayibacter sp. RFBD1 | reverse complement strand
ACATCGGGCCGGGGCCCATGACCAGGATCGGGACAACGGAGCCGGTACCCCGCCTGTGGAGGGACGGACCGCTGGCGAGCGCGGGCTGGTGGCTCGGCTCAGGAATCGCGCGGACAGCGGTGTGCGAGCCCGCGCTCGCCAGCGGTCCGTCCCTCCACAGGCGGGGTACCGGCTCCGTTGTCCCGATCCTGGTCATGGGCCCCGGCCCGATGTCGGTGGTCGCTGATTCAATACAGGTATGACAAATTCGGGTGACGCGGTGCAGGCGGTCGAGGCGGTGCAGGCGGGCGAGACGGCGCGGACGCTCGACGCGGTGCGCGCGCTCGCCGGTCTCGCGGCGGGGCTCGCCCGCTCCTCGGCACCGGTGCTGCTCGCGGGGGCCGTCGCCCTGCACACGGCCTACGGGGCGGCGTTGCTCGTGCCGGAGTCGTTCGCGCGGGGGAGTCGTCTCTCCCGAAGCGAGGCGGGAGACCTCGTGGAGCGCTCGATCCGAGCCGAGTTCGCGACTGCGCTCGGGATGTCGGAGCGCGCGGCGTCTCGACGTCTCGAGCATGCTCGGCTCCTCATCGAGGACCTCCCGGCGACCCGTGCCCTCCTGGCCGAGGCCCGGATCCTCTGGGAGGCCGGCGAGGTCGTCTGCGCCGCCGCCGCGACCCTCCCCGCTTCGTCGCGCGCGTCCTTCGACGAGCGGGCGGCCGCCGCGGCGCTCACGCAGACGCCCACCCAGCTCCGCCGGACCGTGGCGCGCCTGCGCGACGAGCTGCACGAGCAGCCGTTCACCGAGCGCCACGCCCGCGCCCGCGAGGACCGCAGCGTGTGGCTCGGCGCCGAGGCCGACGGCATGGCCACGCTCTGCGCCCTGCTGCCGGCCCCGGTCGCGGTCGGCGCCTACAACCGTATCGACCGCATCGCCCGCTCGCTCCGCGATGGGGCGGACGCGGCGGGGATCGGGTTCGGTGCAGGTGCAGGCGCAGGCGCAGGTGCAGGTGCAGGTGCAGGTGCGAGTGCGAGTGCGACTGCACAGAGCGGTGCTGGTGCCCGTGGCGATGCTCCGGTGGCAGTCGGCGCGCGGACGGACGCTGGTGCTGGTGCTGGTGCTGGTGCTGGTGCTGGTGCTGGTGCTGGTGCTGGTGCCGGTGCCGGGCTCGGCGCGGAGACGGGTGGCGGCGCCGGTGGAGACGCTGACATCTCCCTCGGCGACGGCCGGACGCTCGCGCAGCTGCGGGCCGACGCCCTCGTCGATCTGCTCATCGACGGCGACATCTCCGCAGACGGATCCTCGGGAGAAGGAGCGAGCGCCGTCCGTGCCTCGGGCTCCGGAATCCACGCCTCGGTCTCCGGAGTCCGCGCCGACGTGCGCCTCACCCTCGCCGCCAGCACCGCGGTCGGCCTCGACGACGCGCCGGCCGAACTCGACGGCTACGGTCTCGTCCCCGCCGACATCGCCCGGGAGCTCGTGCGCACGGCGGCCGCCTTCACGCGGGTGCTGACCGATCCGGACACGGGAGTGGTGACGTCGGTCGGCAGGACCCTCCGCGTCCCGCCCCCTCGGATGCGCCTCCAGCTGCAGCTGCGCGACCGGACCTGCCGGTTCCCCGGCTGCACCCGCGCGGCCTCGACGGCGGAGGCCGACCACACCCTCGAGTGGCGGAAGGGAGGCGAGACCGCCCTCGGCAACCTGGCCTCGCTCTGCGTCGCGCACCACCACGTCCGCCACGGCGACCGCTGGACCTACGCCCTCCATCCGGACGGCACCGTCGTCTGGACGACCCCCACCGGCCGACGGATCACCGACCGACCGCGGGCGCTGACCGGGGCTCCGCTGCCGCCCACGCGACGACCGACGCCGCAGTCGGCGCAAGAACCGGAGCCGGAGCCGCAGCCGGAGCCGGAGCCGCAGCCGCAGCCGCCACGATCTTCGTCCTCGCTGTTGTGGTCGTCGCGACCGTCGTCACCTCGGGCGTCCCCCTCGGTGCTGTCGCCGACGCGGCCGCGGTTCGTGGACGCGTCTCCGCCGTTCTGATCCGCAGCCCGACATGCTGGGCGATTCGACACTCCGTCGGACGCGAGGCGGTGAATCGCCGTGCCTGGACACGCCCAGGCGCCCTCGCGCTCTCTCACCTCCGGCGCCGCGAGGTCCGTCGGCACGTTGGCGCTTCGTCGAGCCTCGAGTTCCAAGCCCCGAGCCCCGAGCCCCGAGCTCCGAGCCCCGTGTCCCGGAGCTCCGAGCCTCGAGCCCCGTGTCCCGTCGTGCTTCGGCGCTTCGGGGCGTCGGCCACCGCGTCCCGGTCCGCCCCCGTCCCGGTCCGCCCCGTCCCGGTCCGCTCCCGTCCCGCTCCGGCTGGCGGACGCCCCCGCCACGCAGGAGAGCCGTCGAACTCGAGAGATCACGACCGGACGACCTCCACGTGGTTCACGTTCTCCGCCGCCCGCCGCGTCCGTCGGCACTCTCCTGCCCAGTCCTCTCCGGCCCTGCTCTGTCCTCTCCGTCCACGTCCGCTCCTGCCCCGTCCGGTCAGGAGTGTCCCGCCGCGGCGACCGCTCCACGCCGCCCGTGCCTCCGCCCTTGCCTCCGCCCGTGCCTCTGCCCGCCCTCACCGGATGCCGCTGCGCGCGAACCCCTGCACGAAGTAGCGCTGGAAGCACAGGAACAGCAGCACCATCGGCAGCACCGACACCAGCGCCAGCGCCATGCTCGCGCTGTAGTCAGGCGTCGACTGGCCCTTGAGGTAGAGCAGGCCGATCGGCAGCGTGAACAGCTCGTTGTCCTTCAGGGCGATCAGCGGCCAGGCGAAGTCGTTCCAGCTGCCGAGCAGAGTCAGCAGGATCAGGACGGCGATCAGCGGCTTCGAGAGCGGCAGCACGATCTGCAGGAACACCCGCAGGTGGCCGGCGCCGTCGATCCGCGCCGCCTCGATCAGCTCCTCCGGGATGGAGAGGAAGAACTGCCGGGCGAGGAAGATCCCGAAGGCCGCCGCTGCTCCGGGCAGGATCACCGACCAGTAGGTGCCGTAGATCTGCAGTCCGGTCACGAGCTTGAACTGCGCGACCATGATCGCCTGCACCGGGATCATCATCGTGGCCAGTGCGAGCAGGAACAGCAGGTTCCGCCCGGGGAAGCGCAGCCGCGCGAAGCCCCAGCCGGCCAGCAGGTTCACCACGACGGTGAACACCGTGACGAACACCCCGATCACGACCGAGTTGACGAACCACTCGCCCACGGGGAAGCGCGCGAACACCGTCGCGAAGTTCTCGAACGAGATCTCGCTCGGCCAGAAGCGGGGCGGGCCGGGCGCGAACACCTCGCCGCGCGGCGAGAAGGCGATGACGAGCATCCAGTACAGCGGGAAGAACACGACCGCCGAGGCGACGATCGCGACGACGAGGCGGACGACGAGTCCGGAGCGGGAGCCGTGGCGGCGGGAGGGACGCCGGCGCGGGGTCTCGCGGGCGGTGGCCGCGGCGACCGCGGCGGGCGTGGTGACGGTGGAGGACGACATGAGGGCTCCTAGTCGACGAGGTCGCGCGTGCGGCTCGTGCGCCACTGCAGATAGGTGAAGGCGAGGGAGACCAGCAGGATGACGACGCCGAGCGCGGCGCCGTAGCCCTGCTCGCGGACCTGGAAGCCGTTGCGGTACGCGTAGGTGCCGAGCACCGACGTGGAGAAGCCGGGGCCGCCGCCCGTCATCACGAAGACGATGTCGAAGACCTGGAACGAGGCGATCACGTTCATGATCAGCAGGAAGAAGGTGGACGGGCCGACCAGCGGCACCGTCAGTGCGCGGAACTGCTGCCAGCGCGTCGCTCCATCGATCCGCGCGGCCTCGTAGAGCTCGGGCGAGACGCTCTGCAGGCCCGCCAGGTAGATCACCATGTTGAAGCCGATCCGCAGCCACACCGCGGTCAGCATCACCGAGATCATCGCCGCGGAGCCGTCCGACTGCCACGCGACCGGCGAGGCGCCCAGCGAGCTCAGCACCTTGTTCACGATGCCCGAGGACTCGCTGAAGATCGTGACCGCGATCATCCCGGAGGCGACGCCCGAGATCACCAGGGGCAGCACGATCACCGTGCGGAAGATCCCGCGCGCGGGCAGCACGGAGTTGAGCAGCACGGCCAGGCCGAGGCCGCCGGCGAGCTCGAGCGGCACAGTGACCGCGGTGAAGAGGAGCGTGTTGCCCAGGCTCTGCCAGAACACCGGATCGGCGCCCATCCGCAGGTAGTTCGCGAAGCCGACCCACTCGGGCGTGCCGAAGCCGCGCGACTCCTGGAACGAGAGCTGGATCGCCCAGAGGATCGGCACGAACAGGAACAGCGCCATCAGGAGCAGGTTCGGGCCGACGAAGCCGAAGCCGGCGAGGGCCTCGCGCCTGCGGGCCGACCGCGGCCGGGCGGAGGAGCCCGCCCGGCCGCGGAGGGTGGTGGCGGTCATCAGCTGGTCGCCTGCTGGATGGCCGCGTCGAGGCCGGAGAGGGTCTCCTCGGTGCTGCGTCCGCCGACGAACGCCTCCTCGAGCTGGTCCTGCATCGCGACCGAGATCTTCGCGAGGAACGGCGAGGTGAGCTGCTGCACGTCCCGCGGGGTGATCGTCGCGGCCTGCTCGACGAACACGGGCATCACGTCCGGGCGCACCGCGAAGTCGATCGACGCGGGGTCGATGTCGGACCGGGTGGGCAGCTCGTTCGTCGCCGCGCAGAACTCGGCCATGGTGTCGGCCTGCGTCATGAACGAGAGGAACTCGGTCGCGAGCTCCGGGTTGTCGGTGTCGGCCGTGGCGACGAGGGCGTTGCCGCCGAGGTCGGTCGCGCCGCGCTCGTCGACGGGCATCGGCGTGGCGGTCCACTCGAAGTCGGCGAGGTCGTCGATGTCCGGCACGAGGAAGGACCCGGCGAACGCCATCGCCGCGGTCTGCTCCGTGAAGAAGGAGTCGGCGTAGGTGGCGGACTTCACCGAGCTGGTCGGCGGGACCCAGTCGTTGTCGAAGAAGCTCTTCGTGAAGTCCAGCGCCTTCGCGCCGGCGGCGGAGTCGATCGCCGGAGTGGTGCCGTCCTCCTCCAGGAGCGTGCCGTCGGCCTCGAACAGCCAGCTCAGCCAGCGGGGCGTGCCGCCGAGCTGCCAGTTGTAGACGAACGGGTACTGCTCGGCGGGCAGGCTCGCGCGCAGCTTCGCGGAGGCGTCGGCGAACTCCTCCCAGGTCCACGCCTCGTCGGCGGTGGTCGGCACGTCGGTGATGCCGGCCGCCGCGAGCAGCTGCGTGTTCACCAGCAGCGCCGACACGTCGGTCTGGTGCGGGACGCCGTAGGGCTTCCCCTCGAACGAGACGGCCTCCTGGAACGCGGGCGTGAAGGAGTCGAAGTCGTCGATCCGGTCGGTCAGGTCGAGCAGCTGCTCCTGGCTGGAGTAGACGCCGAGGTTGCCGTAGTCGACGCGGAACACGTCGGGGGCCTCGCCCGACGACAGCTGCGCGTCGATGTTGCTGAACATCTGGTCGTAGGGGACGACGTTGAGCTCGACGCTCGCCCCCTCGTGCTCGGCCTCGAAGTCGGTGATCAGCGACTCGAAGGCCGCCTGCTCGGACTCGCTGGCCCAGGTGGTGAAGGTGATCGAGTCGGCGTCGGCCGAACCGCCGCCTCCTCCTCCGAAGCCGCTGCAGCCGGTGAGGGCGGCGGTCGACGCCAGGACGGCGGCGAGGGGGATGAATCGTCTGCGCATGGGTGGTCTCCTGCTGTGAAGGGTCGGACGGGGGCGGGGTCGGAGGGCCGCGTCAGGCGGGGCGGCGGAGGGCGGTCTCGACGAGCGAGACGAGGCCGTGCGGGCCGAGCTGGCCGGCGAGCAGGTCGAGCGGAGTGGGGACGGGCAGCGCCGAGGCGGCGCGGCCGAGGCGGGAGGCGGGCACGGGGGCGGCCTCGCGCTCCTCCGGCTCCGGGTCGGCGAGGGCCAGCGCGACAGTGGCGGCCACGTCCTCGACCGCGCGGACGCAGCCGAAGCGGACGATCCGCTCGTCGTCGATCAGGGCCTCGCCGTAGCCCGCGCGGAACGCCGAGCGCTGCACGTCGCTGATCGGCCGCGAGTAGATGACGCCCAGCTCGATCAGGAGCAGGTCGGCCTCCCGCGGGGCGACGGTGGCCTCGTCGAAGTCGATCAGCCAGGGGCGGCCGCCCTCGTCGATGACGACGTTGCCGGGATGCGGGTCGCCGTGGAGGGGCACGCGGGAGGTGGGCGTGCGGGCGCGCTTCAGCCGCCGCTCAGCGTCGGCGAGGGCGTCGAGGCGGGAGCGGTTCGCGCGCCACAGCGCGGTGAGGCGGGGGCGGAACTCCGGCTGCGCGTCGATCCTCTCGTCGGTCTCGGCGAGGAGGTCGGCGAGCGGACGGCGGACGCGGCGGATTCCCCGCCGCACGGGAGGCGCGAGGGTCGGCGGCTCGGCGTCGTGCACGGAGCGCAGGACCGCGCCGAACCCCTCCCAGTCGAGGGCGTCCTCGCCGGAGTCGACCGCGTCCTCGCCGAGGATCCACGGCGCGACCGAGACCCGCAGCCCCCGGTCCTCCGCCCAGGGGCGCCCGTCGGAGGCGCGGTGCGGCGCCGCGACGCCCGGCACCCCCGCCTCTCCCAGCGACGCCGAGAGCGCGAGTCCGAAGCGCCCGTCGCGGGCCGACGCCTTGACGCTCCACAGCGCCCCGGAGCCGTCGGCCGCGCACCAGACGCGCGCTCCGTGGTCGAGTCCGCCGACGACGGGCTCCAGGTCGACGAGGCCGACGCCGAACTCGCGGCGCACCAGAGCGCGCGCCCAGGCGCCCGCCTCCTCGATCGTGTCCATCCCGCTCATGCTGACGTGCGGGCGCCCCGCGAGCAGGTGCTTGCGCGATCGGTGATCGTAGGCATGGGTGCGGGCTGAGCCGCGTCTCAGGCTCGGGCGAGGAAGAGGGCGAGCCGCTGCTCCGTCCCCTGCTGCCGGACCGTGAGAACGGGAGCCGCGAGCGCGTGACCGTGGTGGTAGCCCGTCACCGACTCGGGGGCGTCCCCAGCGGTGAGGGGTAGGAACGCTATCGGCGAGAGGTCCGCGTCGGCACGGAACAGCGAGAGCGCCCTCGCGGTGACGACGGCCAGCAGCACGGGGTCCGGCTTCGCCGCGCGCAGCGCGGGGAGGTCGACCGCGGCTCCGGCGACCGCGAGCGTCCGCAGCGAGGCCAGCGTCTCCGGAGTGTTCAGCACCGCGGTGACGCCGCCGTCCGGATGCTCGGCCCGCAGCCTCTCGAGGCTCGGCCGTGACCACCGCTCCTCCACGCGCCGCCGGAGCCCGAAGCCGAGCCCCGCGACGATCACCGCGGCCACCGCGAGCACCACGCCCCACCCTCCGTAGAGCTGGAACGCCCGGGCCCCCGACCACGCCGCCGCGACGACCACCGTCGCCCCGAAGAACGCCTCGCTCCCGAGCGACCGCAGCCGGGTCGACTGCACCTCCTGCGTCACGAGCGCTCCTCCGGGTCGGGCGGACCTCCGGGCGGGATCACGTCAGCGCATGATCCCACCGGCGCCTGCGGGTCGGGCGGGGATCCGTCGCGCGGAAGGCCGGCTCAGCGCCCGCGCCGCGCCCGCGGATCGGTGAGGAGCCGGACCGGGGGGAGGTCGGCCAGGTCGGGGGACACGAAGCCGAGCACGTCGGAGTGGTGGTCGGCGGAGGCGCGGCGGAGGAAGGACCAGCACTTGAGCGAGGACGGGCGCCGGTCGAGGGGGAGGGGAGCGGCCTCCACGATGATCACGGTGGCGGAGCGGTGCAGGATCCGCACGGGCACGCGGCTCTCGCGGCCGTCGACGGTCCAGCTGGAGACGCCGCGGATGCGGCCGTCCTCGCGGTCGACCCCGACGGTGAGGACGCTCCGGAAGTCGTCGGACGCGGCGCCCATGCCGATCTGGAAGTCCCCCTCCGCGCCGTCGAGCACGAAGGCGACGTCGAGTCCGCGGCGGTGCCGGACGGTGAAGGTGGCGAGCAGGGGACCGCTCCCGAACCTCGGGGCCTCGTCGCGGGCCTGCCGGACACGCTGCTCCGCGTCGTCCCTGTCCATGGAGCCACTCCTGCCGTCCCGGCGGAGCGGGGCCCGCGCGCCCGTCGAGCCTAAGGGCACGGCCTGCCGGTCAGCGGGCGCGCGGCAGGGTCACGCGGAACCGCGCTCCCACCGGTCCCGCCTGCGCCACGAGGTCGCCGCCGAGGGCCCGGGCCAGCCCGCGCGCGATCGGCAGGCCGAGGCCCGAGCCGCCGTCGGCGCGGTTGCGGGCGTCGTCGAGGCGGACGAGGCGGTCGAAGACGCGCTCGCGGTCGGCCTCGGCGATGCCGGGGCCGTCGTCGTCGACGGTGATCGTGACGGAGTCGGCGGCCGCCTCGACGGCGACGTCGATCCGGGAGCGGGCGAAGCGGGCGCCGTTCTCGAGGAGGTTGCCGAGCACCTGGGCCAGCCGGTCGGCGTCGGCGCTGACCAGGAGCGGCTCGGCGGGCCGGTGCAGCTCGATCGCGAGGCCCGGGCGGCGCAGCTCCTGGCGCTCGATCGCGGCCTCGGCGACACCCGTGGGGTCCAGCGGACGCGACTCCAGAGCCAGGCCCTCGTCCAGCCGCGCCATCAGCAGCATGTCCTGGATGAGGCGGCCCGCGCGCAGCGACTCCCGCACGACGTGCACCGAGAGGCGCTCGCGCTCCTGCTCGCCGCCGTCGGCGCGGACGAGCGCGTCGGCGGCGGCCTGGATGCCGGCGACCGGCGTCCGCAGCTCGTGCGCGGCGTCCGAGACGAACGCGCGCATCCGCTGCTCCGCCGCGAGGGCCGTCGCCTCGGCGGCGAGGGCGCTGCGCTCGGCCTGCTCGAGGTCGTCGAGCATCTCGTCGAACGCGGTCGCGGTGCGGCCGAGCTCGGTCCGCGGACGGGAGGGGCGCAGCCGCTGCCCGCGGTCGCCGTGTGCGATGTCGCGGGCCACGTCGGTCATCCGCTCGAGGGGCCGGAGGGTCGCGCGGACCACGACGATCAGCGCGAGGGCGGCCAGCACGAGGAACACGGCCGACGCGGCGAGCAGGATCCCGTTCAGCTGCGCGAGGGTGCTGCCCACCGATCCGGCCTCGCTGGTGAGATCGAGTCGGGTGCCGTCGCTGAGGGTCGACTCGAGGGTGATCAGCTCGTCGTCGGCGGCGACGCTGCTCGAGACGACGGTGACGGCGGCGGAGGCGGCTCGGGGCGGGACGGCTCCGGAGGAGGAGCTCGTGCCGGGCGGCGACGGCGGCTCTCCGAGCTGATCGGCGGCTCCCGGGCCCAGTCGCAGCTGCTCCGGGCTCGGCCCGGCCACGACGTCCTCGCCCTCGGGGCTCGTGATCCGCACCGAGACGCCCTGCGCCGAGAGGCGGGAGGCGAGGGCGTCGTCGGCGATCGTGCCGACCAGCGCGGCGGCGGCGGAGGCGCGGTCCTGCAGCCGCTCCTCGATCTGGTCGCGGAGGCGCTCGCCGAGCACCGCCTGCACCGTCGCCGAGAGGGCCAGGAGCAGCACGGCCAGCAGCGCGAGCACGGCCAGGACGGTGCGGAGGCGGAGCGAGCCCGTCCGCAGGGCGCCCGGCTGGGAGCGGCTCACGCCTCCACCCGGTAGCCGAGGCCGCGGACGGTGTGCACGAGCCGGTCGCCGTGCGCCTCCATCTTCTTGCGGAGGGAGCTGAGGTGCACCTCGACGAGGTTCGGGTCGACGTGGTCGTAGCCCCAGACCTGCGTGAGGATCTGGGTCTTGGTGAGGGTGCGGCCGCGGTTCCCGGCGAGGAAGGCGAGGAGGCGGAACTCGGTCGCGGTGAGGTCGAGGGCGACGCCGCCGCGGCGGGCGCGGCCCGACTCCGGGTCGACGACGAGGTCGCCGATCTCGACGACGGACGGGATGCGGCCGCGGCGCCGCAGCACGGCGGTCACGCGCTTGACGAGCTCGGCGAGCACGAACGGCTTCACCACGTAGTCGTCGACGCCCTCGTCGAAGCCGCGGAGGCGGTCGTCGACGGCGTCGCGGGCGGTGAGCATGATCACGGCCGCGTCGCTGCTGCGGCGGATCCGCTCGGCGAGCACGATGCCGCTCGGGCCGGGGAGCATCCAGTCGAGGATCACCAGGTCCGGAGCGAAGGTGCTCAGCTCCCGGGCGAGGTCCTCGCCGGAGACGAGACCGCGGACCGTGAAGCGCTCGCTGCGCAGCGCGGACTCGACGGAGGAGCGGATGGCGTCGTCGTCCTCGATGAGGAGCACACGGGCGGAGGAGGGCATGTGCTCGAACCTAGGGGCCGCGGATCGGGGCGCACCCGGCGTCTGCTGTGGAGGGTCTGTTCTTAAGTCCGGCTTCAGATTCGCCTTCGAATCTGAGATGGAACCGGCCGCAACCGATCCCGAACGGGGTCGGCACCGGGCCGGAACGAGGAGACACCCATGACCGAGTCGACCACCCCCGCCGAGAAGGGCTCGAGCTTCGGGCCGCGCCGTCCGAAGAAGCGCGCCCTGACCATCGGCATCGCCGTCGGCGCCCTCGGACTCGTCGCGCTCGGCTCGACCGCCGCGTTCGCCGCGACGCCGTCGAGCACGCCGACCTCCAGCGCCACCCCGCTGCACTCCACCTCGACCGACGCTCCGTCCACCGATGCGCCCGCCGAGGGCACCGACGGCGATGCCGATGGTCAGGGCGCGCTTCTTCGGACGGCGCGGCCCGAAGCTCGAGCCCTTCTCGGCGGGGGTGGTCGA
>NZ_PSWQ01000001.1:0-15741 GCF_002932915.1 Rathayibacter sp. RFBD1 | reverse complement strand
CCCCTGTCCCGCCCCGTCTCTTCCGTCCCGTCCCGTCCCGTCCCGTCCCAGGAGGACCGATGCCGTCCCGCTCCGCCCGCACCACCGGGATCGTCCTCGCCGCCCTCGGACTCGTCGCCGTCGTCCTCGCGATCGTGCTGCTCGTCCGGCCCGCCGGCGGGGGAGCGCCCGGCGCAGCCACGGCGTCCGCGGGCCCGTCCTCGGCGTCGTCCGGGACCGCTCCGGCGACGTCCGCCGCTCCCGGCTCCGCGGAGGCGGCCGACGGCGCCGCCGCCCCCGCACCGACGGCCTCCGCCGCTCCGTCCGGCACCGAGCCGGGCACCGGATCCGACGCTCCTCCCGCCATCGTCTCCTTCGCCTCCACCCCCGCCTCCGTCGACTGCGAGGGCGACCGCACCGCCTCCGTCCCGCTCGCCCTGTCGTGGGAGACGAGCGGAGGCGCCACCGCCCGCCTGGCTGTCGGCACCACCGATGCGAGCGCGGGCGAGCCCGTCGACCTCGCGGCGTCCGGCTACGCCGCCGTCACCGCCGACTGCCGCGACTCCGAGACCCTGATCACCCTCGCCGTCCTCGCTCCCGACGGCACCACCGCCCAGCGCACCCTCGTCATCCCCGCCTCCTGAACCGCTCCGCCCGCGCGGAGGCGGTCACGGAGGCATCGAGCGACCCCGGCACGGCAGAATGGGACACGATGACCTCCACACCCCCTCCGCTCGGCCTGCTCCTCGACGTCGACGGGCCCATCGCGAGCCCCGTCACGCGCACGATCTCGATCCCCGAGATCGCCGACGACCTCGTCACCCTGGCCAACGCCGGCATCCCGATCGTGTTCAACACGGGCCGCTCCGACGCGTTCCTGCGCGAGCGGGTCCTGCCCGCGCTCCTCGAGCGCGGCGTCTCGGCCGAGGCCCGCATCGTGTGCGTCTGCGAGAAGGGCGCCGTCTGGTTCACCGTCGACTACCGCGGCACCTCGGAGCCGATCGTCGACGAGTCGCTCGCGATCCCCGAGCCGGTGGCCCGCGACCTCGAGCGGATGATCCGCTCCGACTACGACGACCTGGTCTTCTTCGACGAGACCAAGCGCGCCATGGTCTCGGCCGAGCAGCTGGTCGACCTGCCGAGCGAGGACTACCTCGAGCGCCAGCTCGTCTTCGACGCCGACGCTCTGCAGATCATGACCGCCGCGGGCCTCGGAGTCGAGCGCCGCGGCATCCGGTACCCGAACGAGGAGGGGACGGTCGACTTCCGCATCGACCCGACCGTCATCTCGACCGACATCGAGTCGAACCGGCTCGGCAAGGACCTCGGCGCCCAGCGCGCCGTGGAGCTGCTCGGAGCGACCGGCGCGATCCCGCAGCGCTGGCGCACGGTCGGCGACTCCCGGAGCGACTACGCGATGGCCGACTGGCTGTTCGAGCACGCCTACGACGTCGCCCACGTCGACGTGCGGCCCGCGGAGGGCGTGCCCGACAAGCCCTACCCGGTCCTCGTCGTCGACGGAGCCGTGAACGATGCGGCCGGCGCCGCCGTGCTGCGCCGCTGGACGGAGCTCGTCGCCGACGAGACGACGCCCGAGGTCGGCGGCGCGATCTCGCTCCACTCGCGCGGCTGATCCGCCACCCCTCGCCGCCCCCGCCGCGGGCCCGTTAGCGTTCGAGCATGAGAATCGCAGTCACCGGTGGATCCGGCAAGCTCGGCCGCCACGTCGTCACCCGCCTCCGCGCCTCCGGGCACGAGGTCTTCAACCTGGACCGCGCGGGGGACCGCGGCGCGGGCTTCGTCCGCATCGACATCGCCGACTACGGCCAGGTCGTGGACGCGCTGCAGTCGGTGAACGACCAGTACGAGGGCATCGACGCGCTCGTGCACCTCGCCGCGATCCCCGCGCCGGGCCTCGTGCCCGACGTCGCCACGTTCCACAACAACATGATCGCGACGTTCAACGCCTTTCACGGAGCGATCCGTGCCGGCATCCGCAACGTCGTCTACGCCTCCAGCGAGACCGTGCTGGGCCTGCCCTTCGACGTCCCGCCGCCCTACATCCCGGTCGACGAGCAGTACCCGGCGCGCCCGGAGTCGGTCTACTCGCTCACCAAGCACCTCGAGGAGCAGATGGCGATCGAGCTGTGCCGCTGGCACCCGGACCTGAAGATCACGGGCCTGCGCTTCTCGAACGTCATGGACGAGGCCGACTACGCCGAGTTCCCGTCGTTCGACTCCGACGCGCTGCTGCGCAAGTGGAACCTCTGGGGCTACATCGACGGACGCGACGGAGCGCAGGCGGTCGAGAAGGCGCTGCTCGCCGAGACGACCGGGTTCGACCGCTTCATCATCGCCGCGGCCGACACCGTGATGACGCGCCCCAACGCCGAGCTGGTGGCCGAGGTGTTCCCCGGAGTCGAGCTGCGCGGCGACCTCGGGACCACCGGCACCCTGCTCTCGATCGACCACGCCCGCGAGGTCCTCGGCTACGCCCCCGAGCACTCCTGGCGCGACTCGCAGCAGGGCTGACCCGCGGGCCCGGCGCATCGGGATCCGCGCTGCTCGTCGGTGGGGTGGATCCCGATACGCGGGCTGCGCCCGCTCCTCGATCAGCAGGGGTGCGGTCGGCCTGTGACCGTGCCGGTCGAGGAGCGGCAGCGCGGCGTCTCGAGACCCGCCCTGTTCGTGCGCGGCTCGGCTCGCCGCCCCACGCACGAGCGCGCCCGGTCCGCAGGATGACTGCAGGCCGGGCGCGCTCCGTGGAGCCGAGGATCAGCTCGGGATGTAGTTGAAGGTGTCGGGGTCGGGGCCGGTGCGGTGGCCGCGGTCGAGCGCCGTGATGTCGGTCATCGCCTCGTCGTCGAGCTCGAAGTCGAAGAGGGCGAAGTTCTCCTCCACGCGCTTGCGGGTGACCGACTTCGGGAAGACGATGTCGCCGCGCTGGATGTGCCAGCGGAGCACGACCTGCGCCGGGCTGCGGTCGACGTTGCGCGCGATGCGGGTGATGGTGTCGTCGTCGAGGACGAGGCCCTGCGCGATCGGCGACCAGGCCTCGGTCGCGATGCCGTGCTCGGTGCCGTAGGCGCGGAGCTCCTGCTGCACGAGGTAGGGATGCACCTCGATCTGGTTCACGGCCGGGACGATGGTCGCCTCGGCGCGGAGCCGGTTGAGGTGGTTGGTCTGGAAGTTGGAGACGCCAATTGCCTTCGCCTTGCCGCTGCGGTAGATCTCCTCCATCGCCTTCCAGGTCTCCAGGTAGTCGCCCACGTTCGGGAGCGGCCAGTGGATGAGGAACAGATCGACGTAGTCGAACTTCAGCTCGCCGAGGGTGACGTCGATCGCGGCGAGAGCGTCCTCGCGGGCGTGGAAGCCGTTGTTGAGCTTGCTGGTCACGAAGACCTCGGAGCGGTCGAGGCCGGAGGCGCGGACGGCCTCGCCGACGCCCGCCTCGTTGCCGTACATCTCGGCGGTGTCGATGTGGCGGTAGCCGACCTCGAGGGCCGCCAGGGTCGCGTCCTTGGTCTCGGCCGGGTCGATCTGGAACACGCCGAAGCCCAGCTGCGGGATCTCCACGCCGTTGTTCAGGGTGATCGTGGGGACCGTTGCGGTGTCGTCGCTCATGAGCGAGTACGTCCTTTCGTCGGGGCGAGGGCGCAGTGGAGCCGCGCCGTCGTGCCTCCAGTCCATCGCCTGCGGCTCCCAGCATCAACCCCTTGCGCGCTCGGCGGACATCCAGCTTCCCCGCGGAGGAGGAGTCGGATCCCCCGAACCACCGGTGTGCCCTCCCGGGAACGCCGAAGGCCCCCGGCACGGATGCCGGGGGCCTTCGAGAAGCGCGACTTACGCGCGGGACTTGCGGCCGACGATCGCGCCGTAGATGAGGAGGACGACGATCGCACCGACGACGGAGACGATGATGCTCACGATGTTGATGCCGTTGACGGCGTCCTGGATGCCGAACAGCGTGCTGAGGAAGCCGCCGAGCAGCGCGCCCACGATGCCGAGGACGATCGTGATGATCCATCCGCCGCCCTGCTTGCCCGGGAGGATGAGCTTGGCGAGCGCCCCGGCGATGAGGCCGAGGATGATCCAGCTGATGATGCCCATGATGTTTCTCCTTCAGTTCGTGCTCGATCGGCCGTTCCGATGCGAGCGGAGACACCGGCGGGCCGGTGTCCTGTGAGTCGTGGAAGCGGGGGTCAGCGGAGGCGGCGCTGCACCTTGTCGCGAGCCTTGCTCGCGATGGCGGTGAGCTGCTTGGCCTCGCGCTTGGAGGTCTTCTTGAGCTTCTTGCGGGTCTTCTTCGTGGCCGGGTCGTTCCACACGCCGAGTGCGAGGTGGCGCAGCTCTTCGTAGCGGCCACGGCCGGCGCGGGAGCCGAACACGTAGGCGGTGAAGGCGACCAGTGCCAGCAGGACGAGGCGGGGATTCATGCAGTGACCCTTCCATCGGAGAGCACCGGGTCGTGCTCGACACCCATTTGACTCTCCTGCGCAATCCGTGACAAACCACGGCCCGACCATTGACAGGGACCCCTCGCATCGTGTTCCGCGTGCGCGTGTACCCGATTCAGCCGCAGGCCGGAGACGTCTCGGACGGGAAGCGAGCGTGGAGGTAGTGGCCGTAGCCGCCCTCGACCCGGTTGTCGCGGCGGCCGGAGGTGACCACCTCGCCGCGGTCCGTCGCTCCGACCCGGGCGCCGCTCGCGCGCAGCCGCTCGACGAGCAGGACGTCCTCGTGCAGCGGCTCCCGGCCGAAGCCGCCCGCCGCGAGGTATGCGCTCGCGCGGACGCCGAGGTTCGCGCCGTGGATGCTGCCGATCGACTCCTCCCGCGCGCGGACGTCGCGCCAGCGCGAGTAGGCGCCGGGGGAGAGGTCGGCCGGGTCGGGCCGGACCGTGCCGAGCAGCGCGTCGTGCCGTCGGGCGTGCTCGACGTGGGCGGCCAGCCAGTCGCGGGGGACCACGGTGTCGGCGTCGGTGTTGGCGATCCACACCTGCTCGAGCGGAGCGGTGACGGAGGAGAGGGCGTGCGCGATCCCGGCGGAGCGGGCGGCGCCGACTCCGCAGCGGGCGAGCTCCAGCACCTCGGCGCCGGCGGCGCGGGCCCGCTCGCCGGTCGCGTCGGAGCAGCCGTCCGCGGCGACCACGAGGCGCATCCCGATTCCGGGCGCCCGGTGGGCGAGGTGGGTCGCGCTCGCCCGGACGGAGGCGATCAGGCCGCCGATCCGCTCCTCCTCGTCGAGGGCCGGGACGACGACCAGCACCTGCGCGAGCCGGCTCACACCAGCCCCATCCGGCGGGCGACCGAGCGGGAGTCGCGGGCGTGGACCTCGAGCAGGACGTCCTCCTCCTCGTGGCGGGCGAGGCGGTGCAGGCCCAGCTCGGCCACGGCGGACTGCACGGCGTCGCCGTCCAGAGCGAGCCCCTCGATCGGATGCCGCCAGTGCACGGTGACGAGCTCCCCCGCGGGGGCGAGGGCGTCGCGGATGGTGCGCAGCACGCCGGGGAGGGCGTCGCCGAGGTAGTAGCCGACCTCCGAGAGCACGACCAGGTCGAACGGACCCTCCGGCACGCCGCGGGTGATGTCGTGGTGCTCGACCCGCACGTGCTCGAGCGGAGCGAGGCGGCGGGCGGCGCGCTCGACGGCGGCGCTCGACACGTCGATCGCCAGCAGGCGGTCGGCCCGGTCGGCCAGCGCCTCGGCCAGCACGCCGATCGAGGCGCCGATCTCCAGCACGGAGCCGTAGCGCTGCTCCGGCAGGCTCGCGAGGGTCAGGGCGCGCTTGCGCTGCTCGTACCAGCGGCTCGTGTACCCCCACGGGTCCTCGTGGCGGGCGTACAGCTCGTCGAAGTAGCTCATGCGATCCTCACCAGCCGGTCGTCCCCGGTGAAGGTGCGCAGGAAGAGCGGATGGAGCACCGGACCGGTCCCGTCGGGCGCGGGGCGGGTCTGGCTGGGGTAGCGGGAGCGGGCGCGGCGGGTCCGCTCGAGCAGCTCGTCGTCGAGCGGCAGGCGCACGAGATCGCCCCACGGCACCTCGGGGTCCCCCGGGTCCGCCCAGTGCCACAGCCAGATCGGCGCGGCGAGCAGCGGCTGCCCGCGCTCGCGCGCGACCTCCGCGCAGATCTCGCCGACCACGCGGTGGTCCCGGTGCCCGTCCCCGGTCCAGGTGGAGAGGAGCAGGACGGTCCCGGGGGCGCCGGCCGCCCGCTCGCGCACCTCGCGTGCGATGCGCTCGTGGTGCTCCGGGGTCGCCGAGTCCGGCACGTCGAGGAAGGCGAGCCCGATGCCGGGGCCGAGCTCCGCCAGGGCGTCCGAGGCCTCCCGCCGGCGCTCGGCAGCGAGGTCCGCGTCCCGCTCCCCGTGGGCCGCGGCTCCGTCGGTCACGACGACGACGTCGACCGCGATCCCGCGCCGACGCGCGAGCGCGATGGTGCCGCCGCAGCCGAGGGTCTCGTCGTCGGCGTGCGCGACGACAACCAGGACGCGCCGGATCCCGTCGGGCAGGGTCAGCTCCGGGAGGCGGTCGCGGCGGCCGTCCGCGCTCCAGCGCTCGAGAGGAGTGCCCTCGAGCCGCCCGTCGAAGGGCCGGCTCACCAGGAGGCCGCCTCGCCCGAGGCGAGCACGGCGCGGCCGAGAGCGGCGTCGTCGCGCTCGGCGTGGTGCTGGCGGACGTAGAGCGCGAGGTCGGCGACGCGCTTGGCGTGCTCGGCGTCGAGGGCGAGCGGAGCCGGGCCGAGCGCGCGGCCGGCGCGGAGCAGGATCTCCTCGACCGCTCCGGCGACGCTCGCCCGCACGCGCTTGGCGAGCAGTGAGCCGCGGGGGCCGTCGGCCTCGCCCGCGTCGACCGCCGCGGCGGCCTCGTCCAGCGCCCGGCGCGACGCGGAGAGCGCCGTGTCGATCGCTCCGAGGTGGGCCAGGAGGTGCGGGTCCTCGCGTCGGGCTGCCGCCGTCGCGACGGCCGCCGCGACTCCGAGGGCTCCGCCGTGCCAGCAGGCGGCGACGCCGATGCCGCCCCAGGCGAAGCCGGGCCGCGAGAGGTACCAGCCGGCGTCGCCCACGGGGACGGCGCGGGTGCCGGAGAAGCGGACCGGTCCGCTGGGCACCTCCGTCAGGCCCCGCGCGTGCCAGGCGTCCTGCTCCGGCGTCGCCGTCCCGTCGCGCAGCGCCACCGCGAAGAGGCGGCGCTCGCCGGAGGCGTCGCCGACGTGGGCGGTGACGAGGGCGGCGTCGAGGCGGTCGGCCAGCGAGCACCAGGGCTTCACTCCGTCGAGCAGCCAGTCGCCGTCGCTCTCGCGCGCGACCAGAGGATCCCCGCCGCCCTCGGCCGCGAAGACCCCCCAGGCGGCGTCGGCGGCGACTCCGAGTCCGGACGGGTCGAGCTCCGCCTCGCCGAGGATCGCGAGAGCGTCGAGGTGCGGCTCCACCGCGCGCGCGACGCCGAGGTCGTGCCGAGCCAGGCGCTCGAGGAGACCGTGCAGCTCGGCGGTGCGACCGGTGCCGGGCCGGGGCGCGTCGGCGCTCAGACCGCGCGCGAAGCCGAGCGCGCCGTCGACGTCGTGGGGGAGGAGAGAGGAGGAGTGCTGGTCCATCGCCTCCGAAACTACGCAGTCGAGCGGGCGGCGTCCGGCGATTGTCCCCGAACGGACGGGGTGCTAAGCGTCAGATGTCAAGGTCGTTGATCCTGTGCAGGAGAGAGGCGAAGAGCTCGACGTCGGCGAGCGCCCAGCTGCGCAGCTCCTCGTGCATCAGCGCCTGGTTCGAGCTGCGGATCTCGCGCAGCCGCGCGGCGGTCGCCGGAGTCACCGAGAGGATCGTGGCGCGGCCGTCCTGCGGGTCGGGGGTGCGCTCGAGGAAGCCGAGGCGGTCGAGCGCCGTGATCTGGCGGCTGAGCGCCGACTTGTCCATCTCGAGGAGCTCGGCCAGCACGCCCGAGTGCACGGGTCCGCGGCGCTCGAGCGCCGAGATCGTCTTGTAGCCCAGTGGCGTCAGCTCCGGGTGGAGACGCTCGGCGTAGGAGCGCATCGCCGCCCGCACGCGGTTGAAGAGGGTGCTGAGCTCGCCCTCCACCGAGGCGATCGCGGAGTCGACGTCGCGGGCGGAGTCGGAGGTCGGGCCGGTCATGCCTCCAGCATCCCGCGCGCGGGCCCTCCTCCTCGACTTGCGCCCGCGCGCCGCGATGACGTACGCTTCCCGAAGCCAAAGACCGCCGGTTTCCGGTGTGCGCACGAGCAGGGCCCCGGCCCCGCGGATCGACACCGGACGAAGGATTCGCGAAGCGAATTGCCCGCGCAGGTGCACGAGTTCAGTTCCGCCTCACCGCGATCCCGAAGCTCCGCGCCCCTGTGCCGGAGCTTTTTTCTTTGCCTGCCTTCGGGCTACCGGCACGAGAATTCACAGGAGTAGCCATGGCGAACAAGGAAGCCTCGGTTGCCGAACTCACGGAGAAGTTCCAGAGCTCGACGGCCGTTCTGCTGACCGAGTACCGCGGTCTCACTGTTGCTCAGCTCAAGACGCTGCGCAAGGACATCAGTGAGCACGCAACCTACGCCGTGGTGAAGAACACGCTGACCAAGATCGCGGCGAACAACGCCGGTATCTCGTCCTTCGACGACGAGCTCGCTGGCCCCTCGGCCATCGCGTTCGTGCACGGCGACCCTGTCGCCGTCGCGAAGTCGCTGCGTGCCTTCGCCAAGGCAAACCCTCTCCTCGTGGTCAAGGGCGGTTACTTCGACGGTAACCCGCTGACCGCAGAAGAGGTGGGCAAGCTCGCCGACCTCGAGTCCCGCGAAGTTCTGCTCGGCAAGCTCGCCGGCGCCTTCAAGGCCTCGCTGTTCGGCGCCGCATATCTGTTCAACGCTCCGCTCTCGAAGGCCGTTCGCACGGTCGAGGCGCTGCGCGAGAAGCAGGAGTCCGCGAGCTGACGTCTTCCCCTTCCGGGAAGCAGTGCGCGCGCGGTTCGTAGACAAAGAAAAACAAGGAGAAAAATCATGGCAAAGCTCACGCAGGACGAGCTCATCGAGGCCTTCAAGGAGCTCACGCTCATCGAGCTCTCGGAGTTCGTCAAGAAGTTCGAAGAGGTCTTCGAGGTCACCGCTGCGGCGCCCGTCGCCGCCGCCGGTGTGGCCGGCCCGGCCGCCCCCGCCGAAGAGGTCGAGGAGCAGACCGAGTTCGACGTCGTGCTCGAGGCCGCCGGCGAGAAGAAGATCCAGGTCATCAAGGAGGTGCGCGCCCTCACCAGCCTCGGCCTCGGTGAGGCGAAGGCGCTCGTCGACGGTGCCCCCAAGGCGGTCCTCGAGGCCGTCAACAAGGAGACCGCCGAGAAGGCCAAGGCTCAGCTCGAGGGCGCCGGCGCGACCGTCACCGTCAAGTAATCCCCCTCACCCGTCGCGGGTGCCGGCTCCGGCCGGTCGCTCGTCAGGGTGACGCAGGCACGCCTGCAGACGCAGGGCGTCGTCTCCTCGGAGGCGGCGCCCTTCGTCGTTCCCGGCCGTTGGAGGCGCGCGCCCCTAGGATCGGAACGTGACTGCTCACGATCTGCTCGCCGGGCTCCCCGCCCGCGACGTCCCGCCCAGCGAGGTCTCGCTCAGCGAGCTCCTGAGCGACTTCGTCTCGGTGACGCACCGGATCACCCGCCTCGCCGCCCAGGCGACCGGCAACCAGGAGTCGCAGGCCGTCTGGCGCACGCTCTCGGTGCTCCTCTCGATGGGCCCGATGCGCCTGGGGGAGCTCGCCTCCCAGAGCCGCGTCTCGCAGCCCACGATGACCAAGATCGTGAAGAACCTCGTCGAGACCGGCTGGCTCGACCGGATCGCCGATCCCCTCGACGCGCGCGCCTGGCAGATCCGCCTGGCTCCCGCCGGCGCGGACGCGCTGAACGCCTGGCGGACCGACCTCGGCGACGCGCTGACGCCGATCTTCGCCGATCTCACCCCCGAGGACCGCCGCGTCCTCGAGCGCGCCGTCGAGATCATGCACGAGCGCCTCGTCGTCGGTCCGCGCGACTGACCCCTCCCGCGCGGTTCCGCCGCGCGGCACACTGGTCGCGTGCAGATGCGACTCGAGCTCGTCCCCCTCCCCGTCAGCGACGTCGACCGCGCGGTCGCCTTCTACACGGAGGTGATGGGCTTCCACCTCGACCACGACGTGCGGCCCTCCGCGGCGATGCGCGTGGTCCAGCTCACGCCGCCCGGCTCGGCCTGCTCGATCGTGGTCGGCAACGGGATGGGCCCCGGTCCGGAGGAGGGCGTCGTCCGCTCCCTCCACCTCGTCGTCGACGACATCGCCGCCGCTCGCGCGGAGCTCGTCGGCCGCTCGCTCGAGATCAGCGAGGTCCAGGACCTGGGCGGCGTGCAGTACGCGTACTTCGCCGATCCGGACGGCAACACCTGGGCGCTCCAGGAGATCGGGAGCAGGACGCCCCCGGAGTGAGTCAGTCCTCGGGCCAGCGGACCCGGGCGTCGACGTCGGGGTGCTTGCGCAGCCAGGCCGCGACGAAGGGGCAGCGCGGGACGACCGTGCCGCCCGCCTCCGTGATCGCGGTGACCGCGGCCCGCGCGAGGATGCTCCCGAGGCCGTTGCCCTCCCACGCGTCGTCGACGACGGTGTGGGTGAGCGTCACCTCGTCGCCCTGGCGGGTGTACGCGGCGAAGCCGGCCGGGGTGCCGCCGACCTCGATCACGAAGCGGGACCGCTCGGGGACGTCGCGGACGGCGGGGGTGTCGGAGTCGCTCATGCTCCGATTCTCGCCCCCCGCGGCGCCGAGGTGCTGGTGCGGATCACCAGCGAGGCGGGGATCAGCGTGTGGCGGGCCGGGGGAGGGGGCTCGCCGCGACCGAGGGCGGCCAGCGCGTCCAGCACCAGCGCGACCGCGAGCTCGCCCTGCTGGCGCGGATCCTGGCGGATCGAGCTGAGACCGAAGAGCTCGGCGAGGGGGTGGTCGTCGATCCCGATGACGGAGACGTCCTCGGGCACCGAGAGGCCGAGCTCGCGCGCCGCGAGGATGATCCCGATCGCGATCTCGTCGGAGGCGGCGAAGATCGCCGTCGGCCGGGTCCGCGGGTCGCCGAGGACCTGCCGTCCGGCGCTGTGCCCGCCGGGGATGTCGAATGTGGTGGGCACGATGTCCTGCGCGCCCGGCTCGAGGCCGGCGGCCGCGAGCGCCTGGCGGAATCCGTCGCGGCGCTGCGTGTGGACGTGGAAGTCCATCTCCTCCTCCGCGAGCCCGCCGATGTGGACGACCCGCTCGTGGCCGAGGGAGAGCAGGTGCTCCGTGGCGAGGCGGGAGGCGGCGACGTCGTCGATGCTGAAGGTGGGGATGCCGGGGAGCTCGCCGCCGATGCCGACGATGGGCTTGCCCAGGGCGAGGAGCGCCTCCGTCTCGTGCGGCGAGATCTCGAGCGTGACGGCGACGATCGCGTCGACGCGCTTGCGGACGAGGTAGTACTCGAACACGCTCCGGCGGGCGTCGAGGTGCTTGTCGATGTTGTAGAGGAGCAGGTCGTAGCCGGCGGCGAGCAGGGCGCGCTCGATGCCCTCGATGATCCCGGCGAAGAACCACTGGTTGATGATCGGGATGATCACGGCGATGTTGTTGCTGCGGCCGGTGACGAGGCTGGAGGCGTTGGCGGAGACGACGTAGCCCAGGCTCGTCGCGGCGCGCTCGACGCGCTGCTTCGTCCCCGCGGAGACGTAGCCCCGGCCGCTGAGCGCGCGCGAGACCGTCGCCTTCGACACTCCTGCGAGCTCGGCCACCTCTTCGATGCCTGGCACGGCGTTCCTCCCGACCGTCCGGCCTCGATGCTGGAAACGGTTCCAGGAAGTTATACCCCGCCCGGCGGCCGGGCGTCGCGCCGAGATCGATCTCCGCCCGGCCCGGCCGCCGCGATCGCTGTTCTGACGCCGAATCGTTATCTCAGAGAGCGCTCTATCACCGGCGTTGTGCTTTCATCGTTCTTGTGGAAAGGTTTCCCTCCGTGGGAGCCCACCCACACGAATCCGGTGATTCGCTCGGAGTTCCTCCTGGCATCGCCATCACCAGCATCCGAGTCGTCGCGGCACACGCTTCGAGCCGCCACAGCCTCCCGGTCCCGATCGGCGAGGAGCGGCCTGCTCGGCTGGTTCCACCACTCAATGAGGAGGAAGAATGCGGTCATCCCTGCACCGCCGTATCACCGTCCCGGTCGCCGTTCTGGCAGCGGCCGGCATCGCACTCGCGGGCTGCTCCAGCAGCAGTGACCCCAACGACCCGAACGCCGGCGGCGGCAGCTCGGCCGGCACGGTCGGCACCGCCGACGGCGTCGTCAACGTCTACGGCACCATCAACGGCGACGAGGCCACCCTTCTCGAGCAGTCCTGGGCGGACTGGGAGAAGGAGAGCGGCATCGAGATCAAGTACACGGGCGACAAGGAGTTCGAGAAGCAGATCGGCATCAAGGTCCAGGGTGGCGACACCCCCGACCTCGCGATCTTCCCGCAGCCGGGTCTGCTCGCCGACACCGTCGCCTCCGGCAAGGTGCAGGAGCTCCCCGAGGGCGCCCTCGCCAACGTCAAGCAGAACTGGTCCGAGGACTGGCAGAAGTACGGCCAGGTCGACGGCACCCAGTACGGCGCGCCGCTGATGGCGTCCGTCAAGGGCTACATCTGGTACTCCCCGGCCAAGTTCAAGGAGTGGGGCGTCTCCGTTCCCACGACGTGGGACGAGATGGAGGCGCTCGGCAAGACGATCGCCGAGAAGACCGGCGGACCGTCCTGGTGCGCGGGCTTCAACTCCGGTGAGGCCTCCGGTTGGCCCGGAACCGACTGGATCGAGGACGCCGTCCTCCGCGAGGCCGGCCCCGACGTCTACGACTCCTGGGTCGCGGGCGACACCCCCTTCACCGACCCGGCCATCAAGTCCGCGTTCGACTCCGTCGGATCGATCCTCCTCGACCCGACCCTCGTCAACGCCGGCTACGGCGATGTGAAGTCGATCAACTCCACCGCCTTCGGCGACGTCGCCCAGAACATGGCGAACGGCACCTGCGCGCTGACCCACCAGGCCTCGTTCTTCGAGGGCTTCCTGACCTCGGCCGGCGCCAACGTGGCCGAGGACGGCGACGTGTGGGCCTTCCTCACCCCGCCGGTCAAGGCCGACGACGCCCAGGCCGTCACCGGTGGTGGCGAGATGGTCGCCGCGTTCTCGAACGACGAGGACACCGCGAAGGTCCAGGAGTACCTGGCCAGCGCCGACTGGGCCAACAGCCGCGTCTCCCTCGGCGGCGTCATCTCCGCGAACACCGGTCTCGACCCGGCCAACGCGGGCAGCGACGTCCTGAAGGACTCCATCGCGATCCTCCAGAACCCGGACACCACGTTCCGCTTCGACGCGTCCGACCTCATGCCGAAGGCAGTGGGCTCGGACAGCTTCTTCAAGGGCATGGTCGACTGGATCGACGGCACGAGCACCGACCAGGCGCTCGAGGAGATCCAGGCCGGCTACACCTCCTAGCAGCGGAGCAGAGCCGCCGCTCCCGAGTGGCGGCTCAGCTGTGACGGCCCGGCCCCCGGATCCACGGATCCCGGGGCCGGGCCCCTCCTGAGTCCAGAGTCGCACTCGAAAGGGCGTCCATGTCCCCCATCACCATCTCGGGGTTCTTCCAATGGCTGGCGGGAATCCCGCCGCTCGCGCAGATCCCGCTCATCCTCCTGGCCTTCGCGGCCGTGGTGGCGCTCATCCTCTTCTTCGTCGAGATCGCGCCCCGCCGCGGCACCGGCTACACGGTCCTCCGGCTCGCGGTCACGGTCGTCCTGCCGGTCGTCCTCCTGCTGGTCTTCGGCCTCTACAACTCCGTCCTCTGGGTCGCTGTGGTGGCCGCCGTCATCGGCGGCGCGCTGTTCCTGCTCGACTTCCGGTCCCGCAAAGGCGCGGGCTACGGACTCCAGCTCATCGCGTTCATGGCACCGGCCGCCTTCTTCATCCTCATCGGCCTGATCTACCCGACGATCACGACGGCCATCAACGCGTTCATGAAGAACGACGGCTCCGGATTCGCCGGCATCGACAACTTCATCTGGGTCTTCACCAGCCCCGACGGCATCACCGCCTTCCTCAACACGGTGGTCTGGGTGCTCCTGGCACCCATCACGGCGACCGCGATCGGTCTCGCTTACGCGGTCTTCATCGACAAGAGCCGCGGCGAGAAGTTCTTCAAGCTGCTGGTCTTCATGCCGATGGCGATCTCGTTCGTCGGCGCGTCGATCATCTTCAAGTTCTTCTACGACGTGCGCCAGGGCGAGCAGATCGGCCTCCTCAACGGCATCCTCACCGCCTTCGGCGCCCCGCCGGTCGACTGGCTGGGACTCGAGCCGTGGAACACGCTGTTCCTCGTCGTCGTCCTCATCTGGACCCAGGCCGGATTCGCCATGACGGTGCTCTCCGCCGCCATCAAGGGCGTCCCCTCCGAGCAGCTCGAAGCGGCCTCGCTCGACGGCACCAGCGCGTGGCAGTCCTTCTGGAACGTCACCGTCCCCGGCATCCGCTCCTCTATCGTGGTCGTCCTCACGACGATCTCGATCGCGTCGCTGAAGGTCTTCGACATCGTCTCGGCGATGACCGGCGGCCGCTCCGACACCACGGTCCTCGCGTTCGAGATGGTCCGCCAGTTCCAGCTCGGCGCCCGCAGCGGCTACAGCGCGGCCCTCGCGGTCATCCTGTTCCTGCTCGTGCTCCCGATCGTCGTCTACAACGCCCGCCAGCTCGCCAAGCAGAGGGAGATCCGATGAACGTCACGCCCACTCCGATCCAGGTTCCGGTCGACCGCAGCACCGAGCGCGCGCTCGCCCGCGGCGAGTCCAGGATCGAGGCGGCCAGCGGCAAGGTCAAGAAGGCGACGACGTCGCGCGGCGCCACCCTCGCCGCGCTGATCATCGCCGTCATCTGGACCGTCCCCACCCTCGGCCTGTTCATCTCGTCGTTCCGCCCCGCGAACGACATCAAGACGACCGGCTGGTGGACGATCTTCGCCAACCCCGGCTTCACCCTCGACAACTACGCGAACGCGCTCAACTCGGGCGACAGCCTGACCCTGGGCAAGGCGTTCGTGAACTCGCTCGTCATCACGCTGCCGGCGGCGCTGATCCCGATCACGATCGCCAGCCTCGCCGCCTACGCGTTCGCCTGGATCGACTTCAAGGGCCGCAACACGCTCTTCGTCCTCGTGTTCTCGCTCCAGATCGTCCCCATCCAGATGGCGCTCGTGCCGCTGCTGCAGCTGTTCTCGGACGGCCTGCGCATCGGAGGGCTCTACATCCTTCCCGGCCTCGGGGTGAACGGGTTGGACGGCTCCTACGCGAAGGTGTGGATCGCGCACACGATCTTCGCGCTCCCGCTCGCGATCTTCATGCTCCACAACTTCATCTCCGAGATCCCCGGCGAGGTCATCGAAGCGGCACGAGTGGACGGCGCCGGACACGGCCAGATCTTCTTCCGCATCGTCCTCCCGCTCTCGGTCCCCGCCATCGCCTCCTTCGGCATCTTCCAGTTCCTCTGGGTCTGGAACGACCTGCTGGTCGCGACGGTCTTCACCTCCGGACAGGGGCTGCCGATCACGAAGGCGCTGCAGGACCTCACCGGCTCCTACGGCCAGTCGTGGGAGCTGCTCACGGCCGGCGCGTTCATCTCGATCATCGTGCCGCTCATCGTGTTCTTCTCCCTCCAGAGGTTCTTCGTCCGCGGCCTCCTCGCCGGCGCCACCAAGGGCTGACGACCCGCGGGGGTG
>NZ_PSWQ01000010.1:0-16250 GCF_002932915.1 Rathayibacter sp. RFBD1 | reverse complement strand
CGCCCGCCCCCGACCTCAGGACACCGTGAACCCTCAGGACACCGCGAAAGCCCCCGCCTTCCCCTGGATCGGCCTGCTCACGCTCGCCGGCGCCGTCTTCGTCTCCGTGACGAGCGAGTTCCTCCCGACCGGGCTCATCCCCGACATGTCGCGCGACCTCGGGGTGAGCATCTCGCTCACCGGCCAGCTCGTCACGATCTTCGCCGCGACCGTCGTCGTCGCGACGACTCCGCTGACCCTGGTGACCCAGCGCTTCTCGCGCAAGAGCCTCCTCCTCGTGGCGCTGTGCACCATCGCGGTCGCCAACGTCCTCGCCGCGCTCGCCCCCACCTTCGGGCTGCTCATCGGCGCGCGCATCCTCGGCGGGCTCGCCCACGGCCTCTTCTGGGCGATCGTCGCCGCCTACTCCGCGCACCTCGTCGCTCCGGAGCAGCTCGGCCGGGCGACCGCGATCACGGCGGGCGGCGGATCCGCGGCCTTCGTCCTCGGCGTCCCCCTGGGCACGGCGCTCGGGCACGCGTTCGGCTGGCGGCCCACCTTCGCGATCCTCGGCGGCGTCGTGCTCGTGCTCGCGCTGATCGTGGTGAAGTTCCTGCCCGCGGTCGACCACCACATCCCGCTGCGGACCGGCGAGATCCGCCTGCCGGCGCGGAAGGACCGGACGCTCCCCCGCATCATCGGCGTCTGCGTCGTCATCCTGCTGGTGCTGATCGGCCAGAACACCCTCTCGACCTACATCACGCCCTGGCTCGAGAACGCCTCCTTCGCCCCCGACACGGTGCCGCTCGTGCTCTTCGCGTTCGGCGGCGCAGGGGCGGTCGGACTCGTCCTGGCCGGCTTCGCGACAGACCGGTTCCCCCGCTCGGGCTTCGTCGTCGCCGCGATCGCGGTCGTGCTGGCGCTCGCGGGCCTGGCCGTCGCCGCGGGCACCGGCGCCGCCACGGCCGTGGTCGTCGCCGCGGTGATCTGGAACATCGCGTTCGGCGGCATTCCGGCGATGCTGCAGACCCGGATGCTGCGCACTTCCTCCTTCCAGCTGCGGAGCCTCGCCGCGGCGCTCCAGACGACGGCCTTCAACATCGGCATCGGCGGCGGCGCGGTCGTCGGCGGACTGGCGATCGACGCGAGCGGGCTCGACGTGCTGCCGTGGGTCGCGATCGTCATCGTCGCTGTGGGGCTCGTCGTCAGCCTGATCGTCGACGCCCGGGCGACGGCGGCGGTGCGGGCGGAGGCGGTCCCTACTCGCTGATCCTGTTCACAACGGAGGTAGAACGTGCTCCGGCGCGCGCCGATCCGCGTGTTCACGCTCGAGCTGGAACGTTCTTCCTCCGTTGTGAGCACGGCGACCCTCCTCCGCCGCGAACACAGCGGCGTTCCTCCGGCGCGAGAACGACGGCCTTCCTCCGTTCCGTCACGGCGACGTTCCTGCGTCGTGAACGGCGGCCTGCCTCCGGCGCGAACACGGGGATGTCGTCCGCACGGCCGACGCAGCGGCGCGGGGAGCAGGGGATACGGTCGAGGGATGAGAGACGGAACCCGATGAGCCCGAGCACCCTCGAGCCGCCGCTGACCCTCCCCTACTACGGGGCTCCGCCGATGGCGGCGCTCCGCCGCTTCTTCGGCAACTACCTCCGCTTCCGCGGGAGGGCGAGCCGGGCCGAGTACTGGTGGATCATCCTCCTCGGCAGCATCCTCACGGGGCTGCTGCAGCTGGCCGACGGCGGTCCGTGGCGCCTCGACTTCACGCTGACGCCGTACCCGAGCGGCGCGCCGTTCCAGACCTTCTGGGTGTCGCTCGCCGCGGGCGCGGTCGCCCTGGCGACGTTCCTCCCATCGCTCTCGCTGATCTGGCGGCGACTGCACGACGTGAACCGCAGCGGGCTGTGGATCCTCGCGATCCTCGTGCCGATCGCCGGCTACGTGTTCCTGCTGATCCTGTTCGTGCTGCCGCCGCGGCCGGAGGGCGCGCGGTTCGACTGAGCGGCGGACGCGTCGGCGGTGGGGTGCCGGACCCGGTCGCCGAGTCGGCAGCCGGCTGCCAGGCCGGCACCTCGGCAGTCAGGTCGACGAGCCGGTCGCCAAGCCCGCCCCCTACGCGCACCAGTCGCGCGAGCGCCCGTTGACACTGCGCGCGGTGTCGCCGGTGCCGAGGTCGACGAGCACGGTCGAGGTCGCGCTGAAGCCCGGCTCGCCCGGGTAGTCGTCCGGCCGGCCCTCGACCGAGACGGTCTCGACGGCGAGGTACTGCCCGTTCGGCGAGAGGCAGACGCCGCGGATGCGCCCCGTCGGCGAGGTGCGGAACACCTCCGAGGTGCCCGACGCGTCGACGCGGACGACGGAGTACTGGGTCGCGCCCGTCTCCGGCGCGTACTCGGCCTCGAGCTCGACGTAGCTCCCGGAGTCGAGGAGCAGGATCTGCACGGGCGACGCGGTCGCGCTCACGTCGGCCGGCGGGAGGGCGAGCGTCTCGACCGAGCCGTCGGCCAGGTCGATCAGCGAGCCCGACTCCGGATCGGCGACCACGAGCCGGTTCGCGCCGGGCACGAATCCGCGCAGCTCCGCGTGCTGCCCGAGCGGGCTGATCGAGCCGGGCGTCAGCAGGTCGAGCAGGAGCACCGTGTCGTCGAGCGAGTGGGTGACGACGGAGGTGGTGCCGGGCACGAACATCCAGTCGCGCGCCCGCAGCGGCCCGCCGTCTATCCCGAGCACGGGGACCGCCTCGGCCTTCTGGTCGGTGAGGTCGTAGGAGTAGAGGGCGCGGTCGAGCGGGCCCGACGGCGCCTGCCCGGTGAAGGTCCAGCCGAGCACGCCCTTCTCGGGCGAGGAGTGCAGCTCGCGCACGGTCCCGGGGCCGGGGAGCGGGATCACGCCCTCGGAGCCGGTGTCGAGCGTGACCGTGCGGAGGAGGTTCGTCTCGTCCGGCTCGATGGTCACGACGACCAGCACCGGGCCGACGACGGCGTAGTCCTGGATCCGGTCGGCCGTGACGAGGACCCGGGCGTCGCCTCCGGAGAGCGGGCGGACGCGGACGGCGTCGGGCTGCGAGGGGTCGTCGGCGGTGCGATCGAGGGTGAAGAGGTCGGGGTCCTTCGTGGTGAAGGAGGCGGAGACGTCGGCGGCCGAGCCTGTCGCGGCGCTGCGGGCGTCGTCGATCCCGATCTCGTAGCGGGTGGCGTAACGGAGGGTATCGGTGAACGTGACGGTGAGCACGCCGCCGTCGAGCTCGGCGGTGTGCGGGGCGTCCGGAGCGACGCGGACGCGGTCGAGCGCATCCGGCTCGAGAGCCTGGTCGAGGTGCAGGCGGGCGCGGGAGCCGTCGCGCTCGACCACGCCGTCGGTGCTGACCTCGAGGGAGGCGACCCGGGGCCCCTTCGCGACGGTGGCGGCGGTCAGGCCTCCGACTGCGAGGACGAGCACCGCGACGACCGCCCAGAACAGGCGGGGGAAGCGGGAGGCGCCTGCGGAGTCGAGGCCGGGAGCCCGCCGCGCGCCGCCTTCGGACCGTCGCCCGCTCTGCGCCGACGTGCCGCGCTCGGGAGACGCGCCGTCCTCCGGAGACGCGCCGCGCTCAGGAGTCGCGCCGCGCTCAGTAGACATACGGCATCGCCGGCTCGTCGATCGGAGTGAGCGCCTCCGGCTCCAGCACGACCGCCTCGGCGCTGGTGACGCTCGGGTTCGCGCCGAAGCCCCCGCTCGCCTCCAGCCACTGCCCCTCGGACCAGGTGTCGGCCCAGCCGGCCTGGTAGACCGGCACGCCCACCGGCTGGGCGTCCACCGCGCAGCAGGTGACGACGAAGCGGGCGATGTAGAAGACGTTCTCGGGGTCGGAGGCGTCGGGGGTCACGAATCCGCTCACCGCGGCCGTGCGGCCGGCGAGGAACTGCTCGCTCGCGCCCTGGCGCAGCAGGGTCGCCCAGTCGCGCACGCTGAACGAGGCGGTGTCGCCGGTGGGCGCAGCGGCGGTCACGGAGGCGTCGACGGCGCTGGTGTTGACCTCGCGCTGCGTCGCGGTCGAGGCGGTGAGGGCGGCCGGCGGGAGCACGAGCAGGGCGACGGCGGCGGAGGCGATCACCGCGACTCCGGCTGCTACCGCGACCACCCGGCGCCAGGGGCGGGCGGGCGCGGGGGCGTGGAGGTGCTCGACGTCGTCATCGTGCGCGTGCGCGTCCTCCTCCGCGCCCGGCACGACCGCGAACGCCGCGATCAGCAGCACTCCGGCGATCACCGCGAGCACCACCGAGAACTCGAAGTAGCGGGGGTGGATGTAGAGGCCGAGTCGGCCGGTCGCCGCGAGCCACAGGGTCGAGACGACGCCGATCAGGCTGAGGACGACGCCCTTCCAGCGGGCGAGGAGGCGCTCAGAGCGCATAGTTCACCGCCAGTCCCAGCACGGCCGCGGCGAGGGCGACCAGCACGGTGACGCGCACCAGCGTCGCGGCCGAGAACGTGGTGCGGAGCAGCGCGAGCATCTTGACGTCGATCATCGGGCCGAAGACGAGGAACGCGATGATGCCTCCCGGCAGGAACGTGGAGCCGAACGAGAGCACGAAGAACGCGTCGACGTTCGAGCAGATCGAGATGACGAAGGCGAGCACCATCAGCGCCAGCACCGACCAGAGCGGGTCGCCGCCGAGCGTGGTCAGCACGTCGCGCGAGACGCCGACCTGGATCAGCCCCGCGATGGCGGCGCCGACGAACAGCGCCGGCATCATCGCCCCGGTCTCCTCGGCGAACAGCAGCACGCTGCGCCGGGAGCGGTCGCGGAGGGAGCGGGAGGGCCGCTCGCCCGCCTCGCAGGCCGCGCGGAAGCGGTCGGTGAGCAGGCTCATCGGCTCGGAGTGGCGGCTGAAGATCCAGCCGACGAGGTTCGCGATCGCGAAGCCGCCGACGATGCGCCAGACGAGGATCCCGTCGGCCCAGCCGAAGGCCTGGTAGGTCGTGACGATGGTGATCGGATTCACGATCGGCGCGGCCAGGAGGAACGTCATCGACTCCGACACCGAGAGGCCCTTGACGATCAGCCCGCGCGCGAGCGGCACGTTGCCGCACTCGCAGACCGGGAGGAGCACGCCGAGCAGCGAGATCACGAGGCGCCGCGGGAGCGCCCGCTTCGGCAGGATCCTCAGCAGCACGGCCTCGGGCACCCACAGCTGCACCGCGATCGAGAGGACGATGCCGAGGAACACGAACGGCAGGGACTCGATGACGACGCTGATCGAGAGGGTGAGGAAGTCGCGCACCGCGTCCGAGACGGCGTCGCCCGCCGCGTCCGGGGCGAGCAGGCGCGTCGCCACGAGGACGGCGACCAGGGCGAGCCCGAGGAGCGGCCCGCGCCGCGACCGCCGGGCGCCCGGGGACGCGCGGGTCGGGGCGGCGGGCGCGGATTCGGGGGACATCCCGACCCATCGTAGGCGGGGGCCCTGCGCGGGCCGGCGCGGGGCGCGGGCGCGGGGCCGCCGGGCGTCGCCCGGGGCGCACGAGAACACGGAAGTGGCCGTACGGGAGCGCGAGTACCGCGACTTCTGCGTGCTCGCGGTGTCGGCCGAGCCCGACCTGGCGAGGTCCGGCCGACCGCGAGTGTCCGATGGTCGTCGCGCTCGCGCTCGAGTGCGACGACTTCTGGACACTCGATGCGAGTGCGCGCGCCGAGGGTCGCGGGAGGCGGTCGCGGCACTCGCGCAGAAGCCCTCCGGGTGCAGGATGAGCGCATGCCCGCCTCCCCCGCGCACCCCCTCCGCGTGCGGATGCAGCCGCGCGCGATCGACGAGGCGCACCGCGTCTCGAGTCCGCTCGAGCTGCTCGTCGACCTGACCTTCGTCGTCGCGATCGCGCAGATCGCCCAGCAGCTCGCCCACGCGACCGAGGAGGGGCACCTCGCCGAGGGGCTCCTCCCCTTCGGCATGGTGTTCTTCGCGATCTGGTGGGCGTGGATGAACTTCACCTGGTTCGCCTCCGGCTACGACACCGACGACGTGCCCTACCGGCTGCTGACCCTCGCCCAGATGGGCGGCGTCCTCGTGCTCGCGGCCGGCGTCCCGGCCGGCTTCGAGGAGGGCGACTACCGGGCGATCACCATCGGCTACGCGATCATGCGGTTCGCGCTGGTGAGCCAGTGGATCCGCGTCGCCGTGTCCACTCCGGAGCACCGCACCTCCGCCGTGCGCAACGCCGTCGGCTTCTCGATCGTGCAGGTCGACTGGCTGCTGCGGCTGCTCCTGCCCGAGGAGGTCGGAGTGGTGAGCTTCCTGCTCCTGGTCGTCTGCGAGCTGGCGGTGCCCCTCTGGGCGCAGCGGGCGGGGGACGCGAACTGGCATCCGCACCACGTCGCCGAGCGGTACGGGCTGTTCACGATCATCCTGCTCGGCGAGGGCGTCCTCGCGGCGGTGATGGGCGTGCAGCGCGCGGTGACGGAGGCGGGCGTCAGCACCTCGCTCGTGCTGGTCGCGGCCTGCGGGCTGGTGATCGTGTTCGCGCTGTGGTGGCTGTCGTTCTCGCATCCCTCCGGCGAGCTGCTGGAGCGGCGGCGCGGCCTCTCCTACCGCTGGGGCTACGCGCACTTCGCGGCGTTCGCGGCCCTCGCGGCGCTGGGATCCGGGCTGGAGGCGGCCGTCGCCGCGACCGCGGGCCACCTCGAGGCGTCCGACACGGTGATCGGCGCGGCCGTCGCGGTCCCGGTCGCGGTCTTCGTCCTGACCCTGTGGGCGGTGCACGCGCCGCTCGGCGAGCACCAGCCGATGCCCGCGCGCCTGGCGCTCCCCGGTGTCGCGCTGGCGCTCGCGACTCCGCTCGTGGCGGGACTGCTCGGCGTGGGCGGGGTGCTGGTCGCGCTGGCCGCGGTGTCGGCGGGGCTGGTCGCCGCGGTGGTGGGGCGCGGGCGCACCGCGGAGTGACGGGGTCGGCGGGCGAGGCGCGGAGCCGTCGCGAGAGGCGCGTCCGTCACCTCGAGACACAGCCCTCGTCGACGAGACGCCGGCCTGGCGGCGGTGTCCCGGCGGGAGCGGGAGGCCTCGACGACCGCACCGCGGCAGCGGCTACCCCCGGCGCGGCAGCGGCTCCGGGCGGCGGGGCACCCAGCAGCGGACGCGCGAGCGGTAGCGCTCGAAGTCGGCGCCGAAGCGGACGGCGAGGTCCGCCTCCTCCAGCGGGCGCACGGCCTGGTTCCAGACGACGGCGCCGAGGAGCGCGTACAGCACGACCAGCCACGACGAGAGCAGCAGCCCGACCGCCGCTCCCTGCACGATGCCGGCGACCGCCATCGGATTGCGGACCCAGCGGTAGGGGCCGGCGATCACCAGCCGGTTGGTCATCGCGATCGGCAGCGGCGTGCCGTCGCCGAGGAGCGACATCGTGAGCCCCGACCAGATCCCGAGCGCGCTCGCCGCGACCAGCAGTAGGACGCCGACGCCGACGACCGCGGGCGGTGCCGCTCCGAGGCTCACGCCCCAGCGCTCCTCCAGCGCGGCGATCACCAGCGGGACGACGACCAGCGCGCCTCCCCAGAACACCGCGATCTGCCCGAGGGTCGCGGCGAGGTGCGAGCCGGGCCGGCGGCCCGCGGTCGCGACGCGGAAGGAGAAGGGACCGGAGGCGATCCAGCGCGTGGGCACCCGGCCGAGCAGGAGCAGGCACGCCGCGACGACGGAGCCGCCCGCCGCGGCGAGCATCGCGACGACGCCCCAGCCCGCCTCCCCCGTCAGGGTGGCCCAGACGGCCAGGGCGACCGCGACGAGGAGCGTCCAGGCCGTCGCGGTGACGGCCGCCCAGCGGATCCCGGCGGCGGCGAGAGCGGAGGCGCCGACGAACAGCGGGAGGTCGAGAGCCGCGACAGGGACGGGATCGAGGCTGCCGAGCGTCGCGATCCGCACGGCGGGGACGAGCGCCACGGCGACCCACCAGGCCGCTCCGCCGAGCGCCTGCACGGCGAAGTAGAGGCGTCCCCAGGGCATGGCTGCACGGTACTTCATAGCTGAACCCAAGGAACGACCCAGGGCGTTGACGGGCTCAGCGCCCTAGGCTCGGAACCAGTTCCCGCCGCCTCCACGAGAAGCGGCCCACCACGACGCCAAGGACGACGCCGATGAACCGCACGACCGTGATCACCGCACTCGCCTGCGGGCTCCTCCTCACCGCCGCCGCAGCCACTCCCGCTGTCGCCGCGACCTCGGACACCGCCGGGGACTCCACCCGCTCCGTCGACGAGTTCGGCGTTCTCGCCGCGACCGACGGCGACACGCTGCTGATCAACGGGCGCGCCTTCCTCCTCGAGTAGGCCCTCCCCGCCGCGCGCGGTCGCGAGGACGCCACTCGCGACGCCGGCCTCCTGACCCGCCGTCGCGTCGACGTCGACGCCACCCCGTCCGGCGTTCCCGCCGGCCGTCATCGAGACCACCGACGCCGACTTCCTGCCCCTGTTCCCGCCGGCCGTCACCGGGACCACCGACGCCGACCGCCGATGCCGCGCCCCGATGGCCGGTGGGCGAAGCCTCGAGCCGGGCGACCCCGGATCGTCATCCACCCCCACTAGGGTGACGCTACTCATGCCCGGTCCTCCGGCCGTGGACCGGATCCGACACGGATCCCGCGAGGGGTGCCGCCCGGCAGTCGTCTCGCCCGTTCGCGGACCGCCCTCCCCGGGAAGGCTCCGCCTCCCCGCGGCTGGAGTCAGCATGGAGTCCCCCTTCCCCCTCGCGCACCGGCGATCCGGCACCACCGTCGGACTGCTGTCGACCTTCCCGCCCACGCGGTGCGGGCTCGCGACCTTCACCGAGGCCCTCGGCGGAGCACTGGCCGACGACCACGGCGCCGGCATCCGCACCGTCCGCGTGATGGACGAGCTCGCGGTGCCCGGATCGACGCCCGGCACGAGCGTCGAGGCCGAGCTCGTCGCAGGAGACCCGGCGAGCACCGCCCGCGCGGCCGCCGAGCTCGACTCCTGCGACGCCGCGATCATCCAGCACGAGTACGGCATCTACGGCGGACCCGACGGCGACGAGGTGATCGCGCTGATGGAGCGGCTCGCCGTGCCCGTGATCGTGGTCCTGCACACGGTGCTGGAGACGCCGACCCCCTCGCAGCGCCTCGTGCTGGAGCGGGTCGCCTCCCTCGCCGACGCGGTCGTGGTGATGACGGCCGTTGCGGCCGAGATCCTCGAGCGCCGCTACGACGTGGACGCCTCGCGCGTCGTCGTCATCGCGCACGGCGTCCCCGTCTGGAACGCGGCCGCCCGCCCCGCCGCCGCCGCGGATCCGCAGATCATCACCTGGGGCCTGATCGGCCCGGGCAAGGGCATCGAGTGGGGGATCCGCGCGATGGCCGACCTGCGCGACGCCGGCGTCTCCGCCCACTACACCGTCTACGGGCAGACGCACCCCAAGGTCGTCGCGCACGCCGGCGAGGCCTACCGGGAGTCGCTGGCCGACCTGATCGCCGAGCTGCGGCTCGAGGACCGGGTCGTGCTCGACGGCCGCTATTTGGATCCCTCCCAGCTCGCCGCGGCGGTCGCCGACGCCGACGCCGTCCTGCTGCCCTACGACTCCCGCAACCAGGTCACCTCGGGCGTGCTCGTGGAGGCGCTGGCCGCCGGACGACGGATCGTCGCGACGGAGTTCCCCCACGCTCTCGAGCTGCTCGGGAACGGCCGCGGCCGCACGGTCGCGCACGAGGACCCCGCCGCGATGGCCGCTGCGCTGCGCGAGGTGCTCGCCGGCTCCGCCCCCGCAGCCGCTCCGGCCGCCCTCTCCTGGCCCGCGGCCGCCGGCCTCTACCTCGATCTCGTCGAGCGCCTCCGCATCGAGCACGCGGCGTGACCGCGGGGCCCGCCCTCGCGACGGCACTCCCCTACGAGCACCTCGACGCCCTCACCGACGACCGCGGACTGCACGAGCACGCGCTGCTCGACGCACCCCGGCCCGAGCACGGCTACTGCGTCGACGACGTCTCGCGCGCCCTGATCGTGGTGGCGCAGGAGCCGGAGCAGACGTTCCGGACCCGACGCCTCACGGAGCAGTACCTCCGCTTCCTCGAGGCGGCCGCCGAGCCGGACGGCACCGTGCACAACCGGCTGTCGCCCGACGGCGAGTGGGCCGACGCCTCCTCGCTCGGCGACTGGTGGGGCCGCAGCGTCTGGGCCGCGGGGGTCGTCGCCGCGCACGCCGAGCTGCCGCTGACCCGCCGCCGCGCGATGCGGCTCTTCCTCCACCTCGCGGAGGAGCGCTCGCCGGACCTGCGCGCCATGACGTTCGCGGTGCTCGGCGCGGTCGAGGTCGTCGCCGTCCGCCCGCACTCGCTGGTCGCGGTCCAGCTGCTGCACGACGCCGCGCCGATGCTCCTCTCCTGCACGGACCAGGCCTGGCCCTGGCCGGAGGGGCGCCTGCGCTACGCCAACGGCTGCGTCCCCGAGGCGCTCCTGGCGGCCGGCGAGGCGCTGCAGGATCCGCCGCTGCTCGCGCGCGGGTTCGCCGCCCTCGCCTTCCTGCTGGGCCTCGAATCGCGCGACGGCCGCCTCTCGGTGACGGGCGTGGCCGGCCGCGGGCCGGACGAGCTCGGAGTGCTCTTCGACCAGCAGCCGATCGAGGTCGCCGCCATCGCCGCCGCGTGCGCCCGCGCCCTGACGCTCGACGAGGATCCGCTCTGGCGCGAGGGCCTCGCCTCCTGCTGGGCCTGGTTCCACGGGGTCAACGACTCCGCGACCGTGATGGTCGATCCGCTCTCCGGCGCCGGGTACGACGGGCTGGAGCCGCAGGGGCGCAACGAGAACCGAGGCGCGGAGTCGACGATCGCCGCCCTGCACACCTCGCTCGTCGTGCGGCGGGCCGGCCTGCAGCCGACGCGGCCGAGCGTCCCGGCGGCCCCCGCGGCCGTCGCCGCCCGATGACCGCAGGACCCGGGGACCCGGCGGCCGGGCTGCGGATCGCGATGCTCGCCCCGATCGCATGGCGCACGCCGCCGCGCCACTACGGGCCGTGGGAGCAGGTCGCGAGCCTCCTGACCGAGGGGCTGGTCCGCCGCGGAGTCGACGTGACGCTCTTCGCGACCGGCGACTCCCTGACGACGGCCGCGCTCGAGTCGGTCGCTCCGACGGGCTACGCCGAGTCGGGCCGCGACGGCCGCGTCTGGGAGGCGCTGCACATCGCGGCGGTCCTCGACCGCGCCGGCGAGTTCGACCTGGTGCACAACCACCTCGACTGGCTGCCGCTCGCCCTCGCGGCGCAGTGGCCCGTGCCACTCGTGACGACGGTGCACGGCTTCTCGGGGCCCGAGATCCTGCCCGCCTACCGCGAGGCGCTGCGGCATCCCCGCACCGCGCACCTGGTGTCGATCTCGGACAGCGACCGCTCCCCCGAGCTCGACTACGCGGCCACGGTGCACCACGGGATCGACGTGGACGGCTTCCCCGCCGGATCCGGAGGAGAGGACCTCGTGATCCTCGGCCGGATCCACCCCGACAAGGGCACGGCGGAGGCGATCCGGATCGCCGCCGCGGCCGGGCGCCGCCTCCTCATCTGCGGCATCGTCCAGGACGAGCGCTACTGGCGCGAGGAGGTCGAGCCGCTCGTCGACGGGACGCGCGTCGTCTACCGCGGCTCGGTCGGGCCGGAGGAGCGTGCCCTCGTGCTCGGCGGGGCGCTCGCGCTCCTGCATCCGATCGGCTTCGACGAGCCGTTCGGCCTCTCCGTCGTCGAGGCGATGGCGTGCGGGACGCCGGTGATCGCGTACCGCCGCGGATCCATGGCCGAGATCATCGACGAGGGCGTCACCGGGTTCGCGGTGGGCTCCGCGGCGGAGGCGGTCGCCGCGGTCGAACGGGTCGGACTCCTCGACCGCGCGTCCGTCCGGGAGACGGCGCGCCGCCGCTTCGCCGTGGACCGGATGGTCGACGAGTACCTGGCGGTGTACGCGGGAGTGCTGGGGCGCTGACGCCGGCGGGGTCGCGGTGGCGACCGGCCTCGCGTCGGGCTCGGATCCTCCGGGCCGTCGTCAGACGACGCGACCGTCGCGGAGGGTGAGGACGCGGTCGGCGCGATCGGCGAGGGCCGGGTCGTGGGTCGCGACGACGGCGGCCGTGGGGCCCGAGCGGACGGCGGCGGCGAGCAGATCGATCACGCGGGCCGCGGTGGCACTGTCGAGCTGGGCGGTCGGCTCGTCGGCGACGAGCAGCCGCGGGCGGCCGACGAGCGCCCGGGCGATCGCGACGCGCTGGCGCTGCCCGCCGGAGAGCTGGTCGGGGCGCTGATCGCCGTGCTCGTCGAGCGCCACGGCGGCGAGCGCCGCGGTGACCCGCTCGTCCCGCTCGGACGGGTCGGTGCCGACCAGGCGCAGCGGCATCTCGACGTTCTCGCGCGCCGTCAGGTCCTCGAGCAGCGCGAAGTCCTGGAAGACGATGCCGAGACCGCCGCGCCGCAGCTCCGAGAGCCGCCGCTCATCGAGGTCCGCGACGGCGGCGCCGTCGACGAGCACCCGTCCGCTCGTGGGCCGGTCCACCGTGGCGAGCATCGACAGGAGCGTGGTCTTGCCCGCTCCGGACGCGCCGAGCACCACGACCAGCTTCCCCGCGGCGACCGAGAGCGAGACTCCCGCGCAGCCGACGACGTCGCCCGCCGGAGTCCGGAAGACGCGGTGGAGGTCGAGGGCCTCGAGGACGGCGGTCACGACGCGTCCTCCGCGGGGAGGGAGTGCCGGCCGCGGCGCCGCGGCGATTCGGTAGGCCGGGGCGGGTCGGCGGGCGGGACCGGGTCGGCGCGCGGGAGCTCCTCCGCGCGCGCCGCCGCCTCCCCCGACTCCACGCGGATGTGGTCCGGCTCGAGCCCGAGCCGCACCCGGTCGCGGAGCCCCAGGGCGCCGGTGAACTCCTCCGGCAGCTGGAGCCGGCCGAAGCGGTCGAGCACCGCGAACTCCTCCGCCGCGTGCTGCGCGTCGACGCTCCGCTGGTCCGCCGAGAGGCGTCGCAGCGTCTCGGTCGAGGTGCGGCCGTCGCGGATGCGGACGGTGCGGCCGACGTGGTCCGACACTCCCGCATCGTGGGTGACGATCACCGTCGTGACGCCGCGCTCGCGGTTGATCCCGCGCAGCGCCTCCAGCACGTCGACCGTCGCGGCCTCGTCGAGCTCCCCGGTCGGCTCGTCGGTGAGCAGCACATCCGGCTCGTTCACGAGGGCCACCGCGATCGCGGCCCGCTGCTGCTGCCCGCCCGAGAGCGCGCCCGGGCGCCGGTCGCGGACGTCGCCGAGCCCGAGCAGGCCGACCATCTCGTCGACCCGCGCCGCCCGCTCCCTCCGCGGCGTGCGGGCGACGGCGGCGACCACCGAGATGTTGTCCTCGATCGAGAGGTAGGGCAGGAGGTTCCGCGCGGTCTGCTGCCAGACGAAGCCGACCGTGCGGCGCCGGAAGTCGACGCGCTCCCGCTCGGTGAGGGTGAGCACGTCGCGGCCGGCCACCTCGACACGGCCCGCGGTCGGGGTGTCGAGGCCCGAGAGGATGCCGAGGAGGGTCGACTTGCCCGATCCGGAGGCGCCGACGATCGCGAGCAGCTCGCCCCGCTCGACGACGAGATCGAGGCCCTGGAGCGCCTGCACCTCGACCCCGGCGGTGGTGAAGATGCGCACGAGGCCCGAGCAGAGCACGGCGGGTGGGGTCATCGGAGGGGTCCTCTCGGAGGAGCGAGCGCGGAGGCGAGCACGGTGACGGCGGCAGCCAGGAGGAAGGCCGCGAGGGTGACGAGGGTCGCGGCCGGATCGATCCGCACGGCGGGCGATCCGGAGACGAGCAGCGGGACGAGCGCGACGGGCAGGAGGAGTCCGGAAGCGACTCCGGTGAGGGTGCCGATCACCGCGGGAGGTGCGGCGGTCGCGACGTCAAGCAGGGCGATCCGGGAGCGCGGCATCCCGAGCGCGGCGAGCGCGGCGGCCCGGCGGCGGCGGGCTCCCGCGGAGGCGAGGCCGGCGAGGAGGAGCGCGGCCGACGCGGATGCGACTCCGCCCGCCACCGCGGCGACGAGGGCGGTCTGCTCGGCCGCGAGCCGCGGGCTGTCGAGGCGCTCGGCGGCGACGCCCGCAGAGGTCTCCACGTCGGCGTCCGGTCCGAGGAGGGTGCGCACGGCGTCCGCCGCCGAGGGGTCGTGGAGGCGCACGAGCACCACGGCGGCCGTTCCGGGCTGCACCCGCAGCTCGCGCGCGGCGGCCTCGTCGACGAGGAGCCAGGTCGTGGCCGACGTCAGCGGAGAGGCGTCGTCGGCGGTGGCCACGACGTCGAGGTCGCGGCCACGCAGAGTCACTCCCGCGTCGCCGATCGTCGCCGCGGCGGAGCGCGAGGCGATCACCGGGACGCTCCCGTCCGCCTCCGCCGCAGCGAAGCCGTCGGGGATCGCGAGGCGGCCGACGAGGCCCTCCTGCACGCGCTGGAGCGCCGCCGTGTCGACCACGACGAGGCGCATCGGCTCCCGGGAGGCGCCGACTCCGACGGTCACGGGGTCGTCGATGCCGACCGACGCCACCGCGGCGACCCCCGGCAGCGCCCGCAGCTCGTCCGCCCGGGCGGCGGTCACCGAGGCGCCCCGCACCGACAGGTCCGCGCCGACGTCGACCACTGCCCGGTCGGACACGTCGGCGCGGACGGTGGTCAGCAGCACGCCCGAGAACAGCGCGATCGCCAGAGCGCCCGCGATCGCGACCACGACGAGCGCCCCGTCGCTCCGCGAGGACGCGAGGAGCAGGAGCGGCCCGGTGCCGCGCCGCGCGCGCCGCCTCGCCGCCGGCAGCAGAGCGGGCAGGAGGCGGGCGGCCGCGACAGCGACGGTCAGCGCGACCAGCCCCGGGGCGAGCACGCCCGCCAGCGGCAGCGGCGGCTCCTGCACCACGGCCAGCACGGCGGCGACCGCCACCAGCAGGAGGAGCGCCTCGGCGAGGAGCCGGAGGAGCGGCAGCCGGTCGGTCCGCCGATCGATCGCCGAGTGGTGCGCGAGCGCCGCCGCACCCGCCGAGACGAGCACCAGGGCACCGGCGGTCGCCACGGCCCAGCCCGGGACGACCACGGTGCCGACGAGCAGGAGCGAGAGGAGCACCCCGACCACTCCTCCCGCTATGACGCCGACGAGCGAGGCGCTGCCCGCCTCGCCGGCCAGCGCGAGCCTCCGCCTCGTCGTCGAGGCTCCACGCGCCTCGAGCAGCGCCAGACCCGGCGCCCGCGAGCGCGCGAGCAGCGTCAGCACGAGCGCGAGCACGACGGCACCGCCGACGGCCGGGCCGCTGGCGGCGGTCCAGACGGACCCGTCGCTCCGCGTCTGCGCCGCGACCGCGTCGTCGAGCAGCCGCGGCAGCCGGCCGACGAAGGAGTAGGCCGGGACACCGCCGCCCTCGACCCGCTGCTCGCGGCTGCTGAAGGTCCGCGCCTGCTGGGCGAGCAGTTCGGCGTCGGCGCTCTCGACCCGGTCGACGCGCGTCGAGTACCAGGCGAGCGTCCGCGCGACGATCGGCAGGCCCGCGAGCCGGGGCAGCGAGGCCGGATCGACGAAGCCCGTGCCGAGGACGACGGTGCCGCCCGCGCCCGCCGCCACGACGGCCGGGCGCACCGCGTCGGTGATGTGCGTCCACACCGCGGCGTCCTCGTCGGTCGCGCTCACCGTGCCGGTGAGCTCGATCTCGACGGAGCCGCCCGGCGGAAGGGCGAGCAGCCGCCGCTCGCCGACCGGCCACTCCATCGCGGCGGCCACCTCCGTGTCGAGTGCGATCGGGATGCGGAGGCGCGGCTCGCCGTCCTCGTCGAGCGACCCGTCGCGCGCGGGCGGGCCCGGGAGCACCCCCTCGACCGGTCGGACATCGGTGGTCAGATCGGGATCGGCGGCCAGGGCGAGCTGGGAGGCGCGCACCGGATCGCCGGAGATCAGGGGTCCGACGGGCGCCGACTCCAGAACCACCGCCTCCCCCGGATCGGCGAGCACCGAGGCGAGCGGCTGCGGCTGCGCGTCGCGGAGGGCGCGGAGCGACGCGTCGAAGCGGCCCCACACCGCGTCGACGCCGCCAGGGAGGGTGCCGTCGCCGGGGCCGGGTGTGACGCCGCCGAGCGCCTGCGCGGTCAGGTCGAGACTCGGGACGCCGGCCTCGTCGAGGTCGCCCCGGAGAGCCGCCGTCGCCGAGGCGGCCGCGAGGGCGGGCACGAGGACGAGGGCGGCCGCGACCAGGAGGCCGAGGACGGCGAGGGAGAGGGCCATCGCGGGCGCGGCGAGGGCGGCGCGGAGGGTGTGGGCGGGGGTGCCGGCG
>NZ_PSWQ01000013.1:0-19162 GCF_002932915.1 Rathayibacter sp. RFBD1 | reverse complement strand
ATGCGGGGCCCCCGCCCCCGAACCCCTGACCCGAACAGGAGCGATGACATGGAGAAGTCCTGCGTCCGCCCCCTCGACCTGGACGACGCCGTCGCCCTCGTCGGCATCCTCGCCGCCCTCCAGGCCCTCCTCGACAGCGGCGGACTCCCCCCTGAGGAGGTCGAGGCCCTGCGCCACGGCCTCGAGCAGGGCGGCGCCCTCCTCCCCGGAAGCGACGAGAACGAGATCGCGACCGCTCTGGGTGGGCTGAACGCCCGCCTGCGTGGGACCATCGGGTGATCGCGCCGCGCTCGACGTTCCCGTAGCCTTCATCCGCGCTCGTGTCGACCCCGGAGACACGCTCCCCCGCCCACGGGTAGCGTCCGGTCCGGTCCCGCACTCCCACGGGGTCGCTGAACCCCGAGAGCCGGAGGAGATCCGATCGTGAACGGTGACCACTTCGTGCTCTCGACCGCGACGCCGTGGGACGACCGCACAGAGATCATCGGCGTGTACGCCTCCGAGGCGTGGGCCCGCGAGGCCGCCGCCGCATGGCTCGGCTCCCCGGACCGCGAGGCGTTCCCCCGGTGCGTCATCGAGGGCTGGAGCGGCGCGCACCTCCTCGGCCGCGAGGTCGTCGAGGCCCTCGGCGTCGACGACGAGGGCGGCGACGAGTCGCTGGGCGGCCCCCGCAGCCTCTGACCTGGCGGCCTAGCCGCCCCAGTGCGACGGGCGCTCGAAGTGCGACGGCAGCGTGGTCGCCGCATCCCCTCGGGCGCTGTTCACCTGCGCCTGGGTGAGGTAGACCGCCTCGGCGAGCCGCGCACCGGACACGTCAGCATCACGAAGGTCCACCCCGAGCAGGTCGCACCGCTGCAGATCCGCACCCCGCAGGTCCGCGGCGAGGAGGAGCGCGCCCCGCAGGTCCGCCCCCCGCAGGTCCGCGTTCCGGAGCGATGCGCCCGCCAGATCGGCACCCGGAGCGAGCCGACGGCCCCTCGACCGGCGGGCAGCCGGCGCCGCTCCTGCGCGAGCGGCCGCGCTCGCCGCGATCAGGAGCGGCCGGGACGCTCCGTACTCCGCGTCGACGTCGACCGCGACCACCTGCTCCGGCTCGCCGAGGGTGTGCGCGTGCACAGCGTCGAACCGCTCGCGCAGCTCATCGAGGAGCGGCGCGCCGACGCCGGGCAGCGCCAGAGCGGAGTCGAGGTACCAGAGCAGCTCGTGCAGGCGGCGCATCAGCGGGAACACCGCGAACATCCGCTCGCGCACGGCCGGGTCGGACCGCCAGGAGACGCCGCCGAACGTCTGCTGCGAGACCTTCTGGCCGGCGCCGAAGCAGTCGAAGACGGTGCAGCCGACGAAGCCCTGCGGCCGGAGCCGGCGGTGGATCGTGCACGCGTCCTCGCCGTCGAGGTTGACGCACGGGTCCCCGGCGCGCTTGTCGAACGGGAAGTCGGCGGAGCGGGCGAAGGCGAGGGCGACGCAGCACAGGCCGAAGCAGTTCGCGCAGTCGGCGCCGAGGTCCTCCCGGCGGCCGAGCTCGACCCTGGTGCGTGACGTCATCCGTCCGAGCCTACGCGCGGCGGCGCCTCCGGATCAGTGCGCGAGCGCGAGCACGCCGACGACCAGCACGCCGAGGCCCACGATCCCGAGCAGCGAGACGAGGCTCTCCTTCCAGGAGAGGCCCGCGCGAACGACGGCGATGAGGGCGATCCCCGCGAGCGTGGCGACGTAGACGCCCGCGCCGATCCGCAGCGCGACCGTCGCGTCGATCCAGCCCAGCGCCGCGGCACCGAGCGCGAGGACCGGGAGCGACGCCGAGGCGAGCGCCCCACCCGCGATCCGCAGCATCGTGCCCGACTCCGCTCGCGAGGGCGTCGCCGCGTGCACGACCTGGTGCGCGATCACCTCGGCGACGAAGCCCGCGGCCGAGATCCCGATGATCGAGATCACGAGGCTCTGGAGGGCGTGGACCGCGTCGGGGTGGTCGCCGACGAGGTAGATCATCACCACGGCCAGGCCCGTGAAGGTCGCGTAGACCCGCTCCTTGAGGGCGCGGGCGATCTCGTCGAGGGGGCGGCGGGTCCGCTCCGCCCACCGGCCGGCGCGGCCCGGGCGCAGGCGCACGGGCGTCATCCGGTCGGCGGGTGCGGTGCGGCCCTCGTCGGCCGCTCCGTCAGTAGGAGGCGGAGTCGACACGTGCCGCGGAGGAGTCGCCCGAGTGCCGCGCGGCGAGGTCGCCGAGGATGGTCGCGGAGCCGCTGGTGCCGAAGCGGGTGACGCCGAGGCCGCGGTAGGCGAGGAGCGTGTCGAGGTCGCGGACACCGCCGGACGCCTTCACCTGAACGGCCTCCGAGACGGCGCCGCGCATGAGGCGGAGGTCGTGCTCGTTCGCGCCTCCGCCCGCGAAGCCGGTGGCGGTCTTCACGAAGTCCGCGCCGGCGCGCTCGGCGGCCCGGCTGCCCTCGACGACCTGCTCGTCGTCGAGGAGGCTCGTCTCGAGGATGACCTTGACGACGTGGCCCTCGGCGGCCTCGACCACGGCGCGGACGTCGTCCTCGACGTCCTGGAGCAGGCCGCTCCGGAGGCGGCCGATGTTGACGACCATGTCGAGCTCGGACGCGCCGTCGGCGAGCGCCTGACGCGACTCCGCGACCTTCGCCGCGGTCGAGGTGGTGCCGTGGGGGAAGCCGATGACCGTGCCGACCAGGACGCCGGAGCCCTCGAGCCGAGCGACCGAGTGGGCGATGTCGGAGGGGCGGACGCAGACGCTGAACACGCCGGACTCGCGCGCCTCGTCGAGCTGGGCGTCGACCTCGGCACGGGTGAGCTCGGGCTTCAGGATCGCGTGGTCGATGAGCGCCGCGATCTCGGCGACGGTGGGCAGGCTGGAGTCGGTCATCCGCACATTTTACGTCCGCCGGCGGGACGACGAAGGCCCGCGATCCTTCGATCACGGGCCTTCGGTCGTTCACGCCGCTAGCGGCGCTCGGTCACCAGCTGGACTTGGTGATACCGGGCAGCTCGCCGCGGTGCGCCATGTCACGGAAGCGGACACGCGAGATGCCGAACTTCGTGAGGTTGCCGCGGGGGCGGCCGTCGACGGCGTCGCGCGAGCGGACGCGGACGGGCGAGGCGTTGCGGGGGAGCTTCTGGAGGCCGACGCGGGCGGCCTCACGGGTCTCGTCGGTCCCGGCCGGGTCGACCAGGGCCTTCTTCAGCTCGAGGCGCTTGGCGGCGTAGCGGTCGACGATCACCTTGCGCTGCTCGTTGCGGGCGATCTTGCTCTTCTTGGCCATACTTAGCGCTCCTCGCGGAAGTCGACGTGCTTGCGCACTACGGGGTCGTACTTCTTGAGCACGAGACGGTCGGGGTCGTTGCGGCGGTTCTTCTTGGTCACGTAGGTGTAACCGGTGCCGGCCGTCGAACGGAGCTTGATGATCGGACGGACGTCCTGCTGCTTGGCCATTAGATCTTCACCCCGCGAGCGAGAACATCCTTGACGACGGACTCGATGCCACGGGCGTCGATGACCTTGATGCCCTTGGCCGAGAGGGTCAGGGTGACGTTACGGCGAAGCGACGGCACGTAGTACGTCTTCTTCTGCACGTTCGGGTCGAAGCGGCGCTTGGTGCGCCGGTGCGAGTGCGAGATGGCGTGCCCGAAGCCGGGGACGGCTCCGGTCACCTGGCAGACTGCTGCCATGGTTTCCTCCATGTGTGGTTACCGTGGATCACGCGCGGCACGAAGCCCCGCCCGACCCACCCAAGGTCACTTGTCGGCGCACCGCCCGCCTGTCCGGCCGGAGCCGGAGCTCCTGCCCGGTGGGCAGCACGCAAGCGCGTGCAGATGCACGCAACCTCGCTAGACTACGCGACCCGGGCGGCGGCCGCAATAGGGTGGGGACGCCGCCCCGACGTGCACGGGGACTTCCTGGGAGGTTCCGGCAGAAGCGGCCTCCCGTACCCCCCGAGCAGGGCGTTCGTGTACCTTCCGCCTTCCTCGCGGGTCTACGACCGCCCTACTCTGAGCCGACCGCGGGCGCCCGCTCCCGGCAGCAGCCGGGAGTAGCAGCACATGCGCCAGTCCTTCCTCCGTTCCCTCGTCGCCGCGGCCGTGCTCGTAGCGGGCGCAGGACTCAGCGTCGTGGCCGCGCCGACCGCGTCGGCGGCGCCGGTCTTCAGCACCGCGTGCTTCATCTCCCCGAAGGTCTCGACGGTGTCGCAGTACACCGTTCCCGCGACCGGGGTCTCGACGGTCCGCGCCGTCCTCAGCGGCCAGAACGGCGGGAAGGGTGCGAGCGGCCTCGGGACGGGCAACGCCGGCGGACGCGGCTCCAGCCTCGTCGTGGAGGTGCCCGTCACACCCGGGCAGGTGCTGGAGATCGGGCGCCTCACCGGCGCCCCGGCCGGAGCGGCAGGCGCCACGCGCTACGTGAACGGCGGCGTCTACGCGGGCGACTCCGGCGGCGCGGGCGGCGACGCCCAGTACCTCAGCACGGCCGGCTCGGACGGCTGTCAGCACGCCCTCGCCGTGGCGGCGGGCGGCGGAGGCGGCGGCGGGCGGTCCTCGGTCGGCGGCGACGCCGACGCCGGCAGCGGCGCGAGGGGCGGCGGGAACGGCGGCAGGAACAACGCGGCCGACGGCGGCGGCGGCGGCGCGGCCGGGCAGAGCTCGGGCGGCTCGCCCGGCGCCCGCGGCTACAGCACGTTCGGCGAGTGCGCCGACGGCAACAACGGCCAGTGGGGCGTGTTCCTCAACGACGGCAAGGGCGCCGACGCCGGCGCCTCCCGCGGCGGCGGCGGCAACTGCTCGTTCCCCGGCCACAGCGGCGGCGGCGGCGGGGCCGGCTGGTGGTACGGCGGCGGCGGCGGATCGCCCTACGTGTTCGGCAGCATGAACGACACCCTCGGCGTCATGAACGACCCCGGCGCCGGCGGCGGCGGCTCGAGCTACGTGCACCCGAGCGTGACGAGGATCTCGCAGACGGCCGGCCCGACGGCGGCCGACCCCGTTGTCGCTCCGGTGTACGACACCGCCGTGACCGTGACGCGCACCCCCGACTTCTCGATGCTCGGGCAGGAGGTCACCGTCACCGCGAGGGTGACCATCCCGAGCCTGGGCCGGCCGGTGGCCGCCGGCGGCACGGTCGAGATCCTCACCGGCGCGGGCACCAGCAGGGTGACCCTCGACGCGGACGGCGTCGGCGTTCTGACCACGAGAGACATCCCGCAGGGCTGGAACGAGATCCGCGCGCACTACCCCGACACCATCACCCCCGCCGAGGCGGGACGAGGGAGCTGGTCGGCGCTCCCCGCTCTGCGCCACGAGGTGCGCGCGCGCGCCGCGGCACCCGTCATCACCCGGCAGCCCTCGGACATCGCGGGCGTCACCAACCAGATCTACACGCTGACGATGGGCGTGAGCGTCTCGGCCGTCTACGGCGGCATCCCCGCCGTGTCGTGGGAGAGGTCCACCGACGGCGGCGCCACGTGGAAGCCCGCCCTCGGCCGGGCGGGCGCCCGGGAGGACGGGACCGCGTTCCTCGAGGCCGGCCCCGATCCCACCGGCTCCTACCGCTACCGGGCGACCCTGACCACCTGCGGGGGCAGCGTCCGCAGCGAGCCGGCCACCGTGGCGGTGGGCGGCGTGCGCTTCGACCTGTCGACGCTCCCGCAGAAGGCGTACGGCGACTCCTTCGACGCGAGCCCCTACGCACAGGCCGTCGATGTGCCCGGCCGCTCGATCGTCCTGAGCAGCAGGACCGCCGAGACCTGCTCCGTCAGCGGCATGAGGGTGACCGTGCTCCACGCCGGCGTCTGCACGCTCGCGGCGAGGCTCGACGCGCTCGCTCCTCTGGGCTGGGCGGGCGAGCCCCTGCAGAGCTTCACGGCGAAGCCGAAGGCGCTCACGGTGACCGCCCCGACGGTCGACTACCCGCGAGGCGCGCCGTCCCCCGACCTGCGCTGCACGGCCGCCTTCGTCGGCACCGACACCTTCGGCGCCCCGCTCACGGCCGGCGTCTACCGGCCGATCGTCACGGCGGACGACGTCATCTACCGCTTGATCCCGAACTGGCCCACCTCCACCTTCACCACCTTCACCACGCGGTGCAGCGGCGCGAAGGTCAGCAGCGACTACACGATCGCGGGGTACAAGGACGGCGCGCTGCGCATCGTCGCGGCCGTCCCGATGGTGACCGCCTCCTCGCCCTCGTCGACCTACGGATCCACTCCCCCCGCGATCACCGCCTCCGTGACCGGCTCCCCCTCGGGGACGGTCTCCTGCGGCGCCTTCGCGGCGTCCGACACCGGATTCACGACGCCGCTGGCGCTCTCCGCGACGACCCCCGTCGGCCGCTACCCCACGCGCTGCTCCGGCCTGACGAACCCCTCGGGACAGCTGATCACCATCGACGGCGCGCTCACGATCTCGCCGGCGCCCCTCTCGGTGACCGCGTCGAGCCCCGGGACGCAGGCGCACGGCACCGCGACCGCCCCGACGGTCACCTGCACGGCCGACGGCTTCGCAGGAACCGACCGGTTCGTCACCGAGCCGACCGGCGCCTACTACACGGCGGACGGCACCGGGAAGGTGACGATCGGAGCGCGCACGCCTGTCGGCGACTACGTCACGCGGTGCGACGGAGGCGACGCGGGGCCGAACTACACCCTCCGGTCGATCCCCGGCACCTTCGCGCTGGCCGACCGCTCGGCCCCCGTCGTGACCGTGCCCGCCGCCGTCACGGCCGAGCCGGCCGACGTCTCCGGCGCCGTCGTCACCTTCGCGTCCTCCGCGCAGGACGCGGTCGACGGAGCCGTGGGCTCGACCTGCACGCCCGCCTCGGGAAGCGTCTTCCCGATCGGGGACACGACGGTCGACTGCACCGCGGACGACGAGGCCGGCAACACCGGCACGTCCTCGTTCCGGATCACGGTCCGGAAGTTCTCGCAGACGGTCGCCTTCACCTCCTCGCGGCCGACCGCGCCGACGGCGCTGGGCACCTTCACTCCGACGGCCACCGGCGGCGGCTCCGGGAGCCCCGTCTCGATCGGAGCGACCGGATCCTGCGCGATCGCCGACGGCGTCGTGACCTTCACCCGGAGCGGCACCTGCACCGTGACCGCCGACCAGGCCGGCGACGACCACTACACCGCGGGGCGCGCCTCCTTCGATCTCGAGGTCGCGAAGGCGTCGCAGACGCTGACGGTCGCGGTGCCGAGGACCGGCGTCCTGGAGTCGACCGGCGTCGCCACGGCGACCTCGAGCTCGGGACTGCCGGTGCTCGTCAGGACCTTCTTCGGCTGCACCGTCGCCCCCGACGCGACGGGTGCGCAGATCCTGACCTACACCGAGCCCTCGACCTGCGGCGTGCAGTTCGACCAGCCGGGCGACGACGTGTACGCGGCCGCCGACGGCCTGGTGCGCTTCGTCCCGATCTCGCGGATCCCCCAGACGGTCGTCGTCACCTCGACTCCGCCCGACCGGGTGTTCACCGACGACCGGTACACGGTCGAGGCGACCGGCGGCGGCTCGGGCAACCCGCTCGTGATCGCGGTGATCGAGAACGGCAACTGCACCATCGCGGACGACGTGGTGACGTTCTTCGGCGACGGCACCTGCACGGTGACGATCGACCAGGCCGCGGACGATCGGCACGACGCCGCTCCGCAGGTCCGGCAGGTCATCACGGTCGGGACTCCCGAGGGGAACCTCTCCTTCGGTAGCACCGCGCCCCCGCACGCGATGTCGCTCGAGACGTACCGGCCGACGATCGTGCCCGGCCCGTCGAAGGGCGTGCCCGTGCTCTCCGCGAGCCGAGACTGCTCGATCCTCCCGGACGGAGTGACCGTGCGGAACGACGGGGCCGGGCTCTGCGTGCTGTCCCTCGACCAGCCCGGAGACGGCTACTGGCCCGCGCGGCACGCCGAGCAGGAGTACTCGATCTACTTCCTCCCGCAGACGGTCCGGATCACGAGCGCGCCTCCGGTCGGCGCCGTCCTCGGGGACACGTACCGCCCCGTGATCGAGGGCGGCGCCTCGGGCATCGCTCCGTTCCTCCTCACCACCGCGTCGTGCTCGGCGAAGGACGGCGTGGTCACCTTCACCACGAAGGGCGTCTGCGGCGTCTTCGCCTACCAGAACGGCAACCGGCAGTACGACAGCGCCCGGCCCGCCGTGCAGGAGGTGGAGGTCGGCTACGCGCCCGGCTCCGTGGCGTTCACGACCGCCGTCCCGACCGACGCGGAGGTCGGCGGATCCTTCACTCCCGCCTTCACGCGCGGACCGTCCTCCGGCCCCTCGGTGCTCAGCGTCTCGGGCGCCTGCTCCGACGGCGAGAACGGCGCCGTCCGGTTCGACTCCGCGGGCACCTGCACGCTGACGGCGATCCACTACCGCGACGCCACCTACGGCACCGCGCGGGCGGTCCAGACCTTCGAGATCACCGCGATCGCGCAGACCGTCGCCTTCACCTCGACCGCGCCGTCGACGGCCACGTCCGGCGACACGCTCACTCCGACCGCGACGGGCGGCGCCTCCGGGCTCCCCGTGACGATCGGAGCGACCGGCGCCTGCACGCTCGCCGACGGCGTCGTCACCTTCGCCGGCAGCGGCACCTGCACCGTCACGGCGGACCAGGCGGGCGACGGGCGCTACGCGGCGGCGGCGCAGGCCTCGCAGACCGTCGCGGTCTCTCAGCTCGCGGGCACCGTCGCGTTCGGCGGCGATGCTCCGGCCGAGGCCCGGGTCGGGGGCTCCTCGACGGCCGCGGTCGTCGCCGGCCCCTCCAGCGCTCCCCCGGTGCTGACGGCCTCCGGCGCCTGCTCCGTCGGGCCCTTCCGACTGGTCTCCTACGACTCCGCCGGCACCTGCACGCTGACGCTGGACCAGGCGGGCGACACCCGCCACAGCGCAGCGCCGACGGCCGTGCGCAGCTTCGAGATCACCCGGACCTCGCAGACCGTGGCCTTCACCTCGCAGGCGCCGGACTCGGCGCTCGCCGGCGGCACCTACCGCCCGACCGCGACCGGCGGAGCCTCGGGGCGCCCCGTGGTGCTCGGCGCCTCCGGGTCCTGCACGCTCACCAACGGGGTCGTCGCCTTCACCGGATCGGGCACCTGCACGGTGACCGCCGACCAGACGGGCGACGCCCGGTACGACGCGGCGGAGCGGGCCTCGCAGGTGATCGCGGTCGGACTGCTCGCGGGCACCGTCTCCTTCGGCGGCAGCGCGCCGACCGGCGCGACGGTCGGCGGGACGACCACCCCGCGGATCATCGCCGGGCCCTCCACGGCGCGTCCGGTGCTGACCGCCTCCGGAGCATGCTCGGCGGCCGCGGGAGTGGTGTCCTACGACTCCGTCGGCACCTGCACGCTGACGCTCGACCAGGCGGGCGACTCGCGGTACGGCGCCGCTCCGCAGTCCGTCCGCACCTTCGCGATCGGCGCCCTCGGCCAGACGCTGGCGTTCGCCTCGCCGGTCCCCGACGCGGCGGTCGCGGGGGGCTCCTACACGCCCGTCGTGACGGCCGGCGCGTCGAGCGCCCCCGTGGTGCTCGGAGCGGCCGGGTCCTGCACGGTCGCGGACGGCGTCGTGACCTTCACCCGCTCCGGCACCTGCACGGTGACCGCGGACCAGGCCGGGGACGAGCGCCACTCGGCGGCTCCGCGGATCTCGCAGTCGGTGGAGGTCGGCACGGCGGCGGGAGCGGTGTCGTTCCGCGACGCCGCTCCGACGGACGCCCGGATCGGCGGCTCCTGGACCCCGTCGATCGTCCGCGGCCCGTCGAGCGCCGACCCGGTGCTCGACGCCTCCGACTCCTGCTCGCTGGGAGAGGACGGCACGGTGTCCTACGACTCCGTCGGCACCTGCACGCTGACGCTGGACCAGGCCGGCGACGACGCTCACGCGCCCGCGGAGCAGGTCGTCCGGACGTTCCCGATCGGCAAGGCGCTGCAGACGGTCGCCTTCACCTCCGCGGCTCCGAGCACGGCGACCGCGGGCGGCCGCTACACGCCGACCGCGGCGGGCGGCTCCTCCGGTCTGCCGGTCACGATCGGCGCCACGGGCGCGTGCTCGCTCGCGAGCGGCGTCGTGACCTTCAGCGGATCCGGCACCTGCACCGTCACCGCGGATCAGGCCGGCGACGCCTCGCACGACGCGGCTCCCCGGGCGACCCAGTCGATCGCGGTCACCGCGGTCGTCCCGCAGAAGAAGAAGGCGCAGAAGGTCGCCTTCTCGACCGCGATGCCGTCCTCGCCCGAGAAGGGGATCGCCTACCCGGTCGCGGCCACCGCCTCCTCGGGTCTGCCCGTGAAGCTGTACGCGAGCGGCAGCTGCACGCTGACCGCCACCGGCGCGGGCACGGCGACGGTGCGGCTGACGGGCGCGGCGAGCTGCACCGTCCGGGCCACGCAGGCGGGCGACTCCGCGTGGCTCGCCGCGACCTCGGTGACGCAGTCGCTGCAGGTGAAGTCCTCCACCCGCGCCGACCTGACGCTGACGCTGGCGCCGGCGCCGGGACTGGCGGCGACGGCCCCGCTCTCGGGCACGATCACCGTCCGGAACACCGGCACCCGGGACGCGGCGACGACGACCACCCGAGTCGTCGTCAGCGGAACGGTGGCGAGTGCGCCCGGCGCCGTGCAGACGAAGGGCTCGGCCGCGGGCACGACGGTCCTCACCTGGACCGCGCCGAGCGTCTCGGCCGGGCGGAGCACCACCTACTCGGTGACGCTCGTCGACCGGCCGGCCGCCACGACGATCGACGCCAGGGTGTCGACCGCCGCCGCCGATCCCACGCCGGCGAACAACGCGGTCAGGCGCACCTTCCGGTAGAGGCTGCGGGGAGGGAGGGGTGTCGCGCCGCGTTGCCCGCTCCCTCCCCGACCGCTACGGTCGCGGGGACGCTCCGGGGGACGGGGCTCGCGAGGGGGGCCCGTGGACCGGTTGAGGCGACGCGCGCTGCTGCTGGGGATCGCCTCCTCGGCGGTCGCGCTGACGGGGTGCACGCCCGCCCGGCCCGCTCCCGCGGCGCTCCCGCCGAGCACGGCGCCGGCGGCGGTGCTGCCGTCCGCCGCTCCGACCGCCGTCCCGACCCCTCCCCGCCCCGTGCCGACCACCACCGCCGCGGCGGCTCCGGTGCGGCGGAAGGCGCCGCTGCCCTCCGGCACGATCTCGGAGCTGCCCGGCGAGGGGAGCACGCTCGCCTGGACCGTCGACGACGGCGCCGACTCCGACGTGGTCGCCGCCTACGCGCAGTTCGCCCGGGACACCGGAACCCGGCTGACCTTCTTCCTCAACGGGAAGTACGACTCGTGGACCGTGAACGCGCCGCTGCTGGCTCCGCTCGTCGCCTCGGGGCAGGTGCAGCTCGCGAACCACACCTGGTCGCACGCCGACCTGACGAGCCTCTCGAGCGACGGCGTGCAGGAGGAGCTGGGCCGCAACGGCGACTTCATCCGCTCGACCTACGGGGTGGAGGCGGCGCCCTTCTACCGGCCGCCGTTCGGCTACACGGACGAGCGGAGCCGGGCCGCCGCGGCGGCGATCGGCTACACGGCGACGGTGCTCTGGTACGGCTCGCTCTCGGACTCCGGGCGGATCACGCCGGAGCAGGTGGTCGGCTTCGCGGACCAGTGGTTCCTGCCGCAGCACATCGTGATCGGGCACGCCAACTTCGATCCGGTGACGCAGGTCTACGCGCGGCTCGTCGACATCCTCCGCGAGCGCTCGCTCGAGACGGTGACCCTCCGCGACGTGTTCGCGGTCTGAGCGCCTCCCCGGCGGCGCGGGTCAGCGCAGCGCGCGTCAGCGCAGCGCAGGTCAGCGCGCGGGTCAGCGCAGCGCGGGTCAGCGGAGCGCGGCGCGCGCGGCGGCGGAGACGGCCGCGGCGACCGCGTCGAGGGCGGGCGTGTGCAGGGCCCACTGCTGCCAGTAGAGGGGGACGTCGACGGGGTCGCCGCCCAGCTCGACGAGGCCCTCGCCGCCGACCGGGGCCTGCAGCTCGGGCAGCATCCCCCACCCCATGCCCAGGCGCACGGCCCGCTCGAAGTCGGTCGACCCGGGGACGCGGTGCTGCGGCGGGCGGCCCTCGACGCCGGCGGCTCGGAGGAAGTCGTCCTGCAGGCGGTCCTTCTCGTCGAAGACGACCAGTGGAGCGCTCGCGAGGCCGGCCGTGCCCCCGTCCGGGAACCAGCGCTCGGCGAACGCAGGCGAGGCGATGGCGCGGTACCGCATCACTCCGAGCGGCGCGACGGTGCAGCCGAGCACCGCCTCCGACTCTCCGGTGACGGCCGCCAGCACGGTGCCGTCGCGGAGGAACGCGGTGGTGTGCGCCTGGTCCTCGCGGTGCAGCTCCACCACGACGTCGGGGACGGAGGCGAGCGCGGGCAGCACCCAGGTGGCCAGGGAGTCGGCGTTGACGGCGAGCGGGAGGACGACGGGGCCCGCCCCCTCCGCGTCCTCGCCGCCGAGCGAGCGGACGGCGTCGTCGGCGAGGAGCTCGATCTGGCGGGCGAGGCGGAGGAGCCCCGCACCGGCCTCGGTCGCGACGACCGGGCGCGAGCGCACCAGCAGGACGCGGCCTGCGGCGGTCTCGAGCGCCTTGATCCGCTGGCTGAGGGCGGAGGGGGTGATGTGCAGGGCCCGGGCGGCGGCGTCGAAGGAGCCGTACCGGACGGAGGCGGCGAGCGCGCGCAGGCGGGAGAGGTCGAGGTCGTCTGTCAGCATCAGTGCTGCTTACGGTACTGAAGGAGCATGAGCTGGTCTACAGATGCGCCCCGCCCTAGCGTCGGAGCGTGTCCCCCCTCCTCGCCGCCCTCTCCGGCCTCGGCTTCGGCCTCTCGCTCATCATCGCCATCGGCGCGCAGAACGCCTTCGTGCTCCGCCAGGGCCTCCGCCGCGAGCACGTGCCCGCCGTCGTCGCGATCTGCGCACTCTGCGACGCCGCGCTGATCGTGCTCGGGATCGCGGGGATCGGAGCGGTCCTGGAGTCGGCGCCGTGGCTGCTGGTGGTGATCCGCTGGGGCGGCATCGCCTTCCTCCTCGCCTACGCGGTGATGGCGGCGAGACGCGCACTGCGGCCGGGGACCCTCGACGGCGATCCGGCCGGCGCCTCGACGTCGCTCCGCACGGCGATCGGCACGTGCCTGGCGCTCACGCTGCTGAACCCGCACGTCTACCTCGACACGGTCGTGCTGCTCGGGTCGGTGGCGAACACGCACGGCGACGAGCACTGGTGGTTCGGGGCGGGGGCGGCGGCCGGGAGCGTGCTGTGGTTCACCGCTCTCGGCTTCGGGGCGCGCGCGCTGCGGCCGCTGTTCCGGAGCCGCGGGGCCTGGCGGATCCTCGACGCGGCCGTGGCGGTCGTGATGGTGGTGCTGGCGGTGTCGCTCGCGCTGCACTGAGGGCCTAGTGGTGCACTGCTTGTTCTACTAACATTGTGAACATGTTGTTCCGGGTCGACCACTCCGCGGCGGGCTCGCTCGCCGACCAGCTGGAGTCGCAGGTGCGCTCGGCCGTCGCCCGGGGCGAGCTCTCGGCGGGCGACCGCCTGCCGCCCGCCCGCGAGCTCGCCGACTCGCTCGGCATCAACATGCACACCGTGCTGCGCGCGTACGCCGCCCTGCGCGACGACGGGATCCTCCAGATGCGCCGGGGCCGCGGCGCGTGGATCACGGAGTCGGCCGGGCCCGGGCTCGTGCGCGTCACCGCCCTGGTCGACGAGCTGCTCGCGGAGGCCCGTCGCAGCGGCATCACCCCGGCGGAGCTCGTCCGCCTGATCGAGAGGACCGGATCATGACCGCCACCGCCGACCGCCACCGCGAGCTCCTCGCCGCCGCGTCCCTCCTGCTCCCCGCCGCCGGAGCGCTCGTCTCGCGCCTCGTCCTGGACGACGCTCTGCCCGCGGAGCTCGCCTCGCACTGGTCGGGCACCGGGGCGGCCGATGCGACCGCGTCGACGGGCGCCCTGCTCGCGATCGCCCTCGTGCTCTCCGGGCTCCCGGCCGTCGCGGGCGTCGTGGCGGCGGCCGTCGGGCGCGCCCCGCGGCTCCTGCTGGCGACCCTCGGCCTCGTCGCCGGGATGGGCGCCTCCGCCTGGGCGACCTCGGTCGGCACGACGCTCGCGGCCGGGCGCGCCGAGGGGGCGGAGCTCGGCGGGTGGCTGCTCGCGCTGCTCGGAGGGATGCTCTTCGCCGTCGTGCCCGCGCTGATCGCTCCGGGCACCCGGCGCGCCTCCCGCCTCGCCGCCGGCCGCCTGCCGCTGGCGGCGGAGGAGACCGGCGCCTGGTCGCAGACGCTGACGGGCCCGGTGTTCGCCGTCGCCGCGATCGCCACGGCGGCGGGCGCGGCCCTCTCCCTCGCGACGCTCGCCGCGGCGGGCGCCACCGGTCCGGCGATCGCGACGGCCGTCGTCCTCGGCGTCGTCGCGCTGGTGCTCCTCTCCTTCTCCCGCCTGAGGGTGACCGCCGACCGCCGCGGCCTCCGCGTCGTCACGACCGCCCTCGGCATCCCGCTGCGCCGCATCCCGCTCGACACCATCGCCTCGGCCGGCACGGCCCAGCTGCAGCCGTCGGAGTGGGGCGGCTGGGGGTACCGGGTGATGCCGGGCCGCTCGGCGGTCATCCTGCACGCCGGGCCGGGGCTGGTGGTGACGACGGACCGCTCGCGCGAGTTCGCGATCAGCCTCGACGACCCCGAGACCCCCGCGGCGCTGCTCGAGACCCTGCGCTCGCGGGCCTGAGGCGCCGACCCGTCAGTCGACCACGATCCGGACGAGCGTCGTGACGGCATCCACCGCGTTCACGTAGGAGTAGTGCCGCGAGGTCGGGAAGGCGAGGTGCCGTCCGGGCTCCAGCCGCACGGGCTCCTCGCCCTCCCGCTCCAGGAGGAGCGCGCCGGCGGTGACGAGCAGGATCTCGTGCCACCCCTCGGGGTCGGGCTGCGCGTCGTAGCGGTCCCCGGGGCCGAGCGTCCAGGTCCAGAGCTGGGCCTCCCGGCGCGCGGGGACGGAGGAGAGCAGGACGGCGACGCTCGCCTCGCCCGCTCCCCGCCAGGCGACCTGGTCGATCGCCGCGGGCGCGGATCCCGGGGCCGAGACGAGTGCCGTGAACGTGGTGCCGAGGGCGGTCGCGAGGCGGTCGACTCCGGTCAGCGAGATGTTGGCCTCGCCGGCCTCGGCCGCGACGATCGTCCGCCGGCTGATGCCCGAGCGCGCCGCCAGCGCGGACTGGCTCAGTCCGGCTCCGCGCCGCGCGAGACGGAGGTTGCCGCCCAGGTGGGCGAGGACGGGAGCCGACATGCGCACTATTCTGCACTGACAGGCCCCTGATGCCCTAGGATGTGCAGAATGATGCACATCTCGCCTCTCCGGGGCCTCCGCTTCACGCGTCCGGAGTGGGCGCTCATCGGCATCACCGCGATCTGGGGCGGGACCTTCCTCGCCGTTCACATCGCGATGGAGCACAGTGGGCCGCTGTTCTTCGTCGGGATGCGGTTCGTCATCGCGGGGCTGATCAGCGCGGTCGTGTTCCACCGGTCGCTCCGGGGGATGCGGCGGATCGACCTCGCGGCCGGCGTCGCGATCGGGGTGATGATCTTCGCGGGCTACGGCCTGCAGAGCTACGGGCTGCAGACGATCACGAGCAGCACCTCCGCGTTCCTGACCGCGCTGTACGTGCCGCTGGTGCCGCTGCTCCAGTGGGTCGTGTTCCGTCGCCGTCCGGGCGTGCTGACGCTGGTGGGCGTCGCGCTGGCGTTCGTCGGACTGCTCCTGATCGCGGGCCCGCAGCCGGGCGTCGCGCTCGGAGCGGGCGAGGTGGCGACGATCGTGAGCACGCTGCCGATCGCGGCCGAGATCATCCTGATCGGCCTCGTCGCCGGACGCGTCGACCTCGGCCGGGTGACCGTGGTGCAGCTGCTGGTCGCCGGCGCGCTCGGGTTCGCCTCGATGCCCCTCGCGGGCGAGGCGGTCCCGGCGTTCTCGGGGGCCTGGCTGATCCCCGCGCTCGCGCTCGGGGCGAGCAGCTGCCTGATCCAGCTGACGATGAACTGGGCTCAGCGCTCGGTCTCGCCGTCGCGCGCCACGATCATCTACTCCGCCGAGCCCGTCTGGGCCGGCCTGATCGGCCGCCTCGCCGGCGACCGGCTCCCCGCGCTCGCCCTGCTCGGGGCGGGGTTCATCGTCGCGGGCACGCTCGTCAGCGAGCTGAAGCCGAGCCGCGAGCCTACGCCGTCGACTCTCAGGTGACGGTGGGGAGGGCGGCTGAGGCGACGAGCGCGCCGCCGGCGTCGGTGATCTCGACGGCGGCGACGGACTCGCGCAGGACGGCCGCGTTCATCTCGCAGTCGAGCTCCGCGGAGCTGCCGAGGAAGGACCCGGACGGGAGCCGCTCGCCGGAGCCGGTGACCAGCACGAGGTCGTAGCTCTCGCCGAGGGCGAAGCCGGTCCCGCGGAGTATCGTCTCGGTACCCCAGGTGTGCGCGACCAGCGAGCCGTCGAGCGTCACGCCGGCAGTCCGCTCCTCGAAGGCGATCGCCTCGACGGCGCCGAGCGTCCCGGGCGGTCCCGCGACGGGGCGCTCCTCGGCGGACCGCAGGGCCGCTCCGGCGACGCCACCCACGACGAGGAGCGCGGCCGCCGCGGCGACGGCCAGGACGGCACGGAGGCGCGGGGCTCGGCGGCGCGGGGCACGTGCACTCTCCCCGCGCTCGGGCCGCTCCCCGGCGAGCGCCGCGACGCGCGACCGCAGCTCCGGCGACGGCTCCGCCTCCTCCCAGCGGCCCAGCGCGCCGAGCCGGTCGACCACGGCGCCGAACGACGCGAGCTCGCGGTCGATCGAGGGGTCGGCGGCGCGCAGGCTCTCGAACTCCCGCGCCTCCTCGGCGGAGAGGTCGCCGGCGAGGGCCGCGGCGAGAAGCTCCTCGCGGCGGCCGCCGGGCTCGTCTCCGGCGGGCTGGTCTCGGTCGGTCACGATCTCTCCTCGTCGGTGGGTCCGGCGCCCGCGAGGTGACCGCGGAGCGCTCGGAGAGCGTAGAAGGCGCGGCTGCGCAGGGTGGCGACCGGCACGCTCGTGGCGGCCGACAGCTCGGCGTAGGTCTCGCCGTTCACGTGGACGGCGACGACGACCTGCCGGTGCTCGGCGGAGAGCCGCGCGAGCGCCTCGGCGATCGCGAGCGGCTCGAGGGGGTCGCGGTCCTCCGCGGGCACCTCCTCCAGAACCTCGGCCTCGACCAGGCGCGGCAGGCGCTGCCGCGAGCGGTGCACGTCGATGACGACGTTGCGGGCGATGGCGAAGAGCCAGGTGCGGGTGCTGGCGCGCTCGGCGGAGTAGCTCGCCCGCGAGCGCCAGGCGCGCAGGAACGTCTCCTGCACGCAGTCCTCGGCGAGGCCGCGGTCGCGCAGTGCGTTGAGTGCGAAGCCGAGCAGGGCGGACCCGTGCTCGTCGAAGGCGGCGGCCGGGTCGAACCCCGCCGTCCGGGGCTCGAGGCGCACCACCGGAGCCGGGACCTCCGAGTGCTCGCGCGGCATCGCGGGCCCTTCGTCTCGTCGTGCCGTCGCCGTGCTCGCCACACCGCCTCCTCGTCCGGACCGGTGGTCCGTCGGAAGGGGGTACGGCCGCGGCGGCGGCAGCGTTCATCGGAGGCGAGGACCGTCTCCGTGAAGATCTTCTCAGATGGAGTGAACGCGGCGCCGCTTCCGGCCGTACTCCCTGCATCGGGCCCGCTCGGCGCTCGCGATCGAAAGGCTCCACCATGACGAAGACGTCCCCCGCGCGGAACCGCGCCGGCCGCCGCCTGCTCTCCCTGGGCGGCATCACCGCCGTCGCCGCCGCCTCCTTCTTCGCCGCCGCGCCGGCCCAGGCCGAGACCGAGGTCGCCGAGCCGTCCTCCTTCACCAGCGCCTTCACGGTGATGGCGACGCCCGACCAGGTCGTGAACGCCGACTCCGCCGCGACCCCCGGCCAGCCCGGCGCCACGGGCGAGATGACCTTCCGGGTCAACAGCGACCTCGACATCATCTGCTACGACGTCACCCTCACCGGCGTGACCGGCGACTACCAGAGCCCCGCGAAGACCGCGACGCACATCCACCAGGCGGCGCTGGGCAAGGCGGGCCCGCCGCGCATCGCGTTCCCGAACCCGGCGCCGGTCGGAGACGGCCCCCGCACCAGCAGCGGCTGCCTGCAGGGCCCCTTCACCACGGGCATCCAGGCGAACGGGGCCGACACCGGCGCCGGATTCACGCTGAAGGCCCTCGAGGCCGATCCCGCCGCCTTCGCGGGCGACTCCCACACGGCCTCGTATGCGGCTGGCGTCGTCCGCGGCCAGCTCTCGCAGGTGCCGGTCGGCGGCCTCCAGACCGGTGGCGGCGCGACCGCCGCCGGGAGCGACGCCACGGGCCCGTCCGGTCTCGCCGTGACGGCCGGCCTCGGAGCCGTCGCCGCCCTCGGCGCGGCCGGAGTGGTCGTCGCCCGCCGGCGCACCGCCTCCTGATCGTGGGCACCCGGTCGAGGAGCGGCGCGGCGGCACTGTGCGCCGTGCTGCTCCTCGCGGGGTGCGCCGCCGCGGACGGGAGCGGAGGAGCGGAGACGCCGGCGAGCGCGCCCGCGCCTCCGGCCCTCGCTACTGCTCCCCCGGTCACTCCTCCCCCGGTCCCCGCGCCCGACCCCGCCGCTGCGGCGCCCGCGCGCACCGTCGGCGTCGAGCCCGCCCGGCTGATCGTGCCCGCGATGGGCCTGGACGAGCCGCTGATCGCCCTGGGCATCCAGTCGGACGGGGCGATGGAGGTGCCGGTGGACTACGACGACGTCGGCTGGTTCTCGGGAGGCGGGCGCCCGGGCGGCAGCGGCCGCACCGTGATCGCGGCGCACGTCGACTCGCGGTCCGGTCCCGCGGTCTTCTTCCGCCTCGGCGAGCTCGCCCCGGGCGATGAGATCGCGGTGAGCGGAGTGGACGGCTCCGACCACCGCTACCGGGTGACGGCGGTCGAGTCCCACGCCAAGGCCGCGTTCCCCACCGCCCGCGTCTTCGGCGCGACCCTCGAGGAGGAGCTGATCCTCGTGACCTGCGGAGGCGAGTACGACGCGGCGATCGGCCGCTACCGGGACAACCTGGTGGTGTTCGCCTCCCCGCTCTGAGGCCCGGCACGGAGGGGGGCACGGAGGGGGGCACGGAGG
>NZ_PSWQ01000017.1:0-20269 GCF_002932915.1 Rathayibacter sp. RFBD1 | reverse complement strand
GGGCAGGGGGGACGGGCGGGGCCGGCGGGACCGGGACGGAGCCGTGCTGCTCGTCGGAGCCGGGGCCGGGACGGGTGCTGTCGTCGCTCATGGCGCGAGTCTAGCCAGCACCCGGGCGGCGGCGGAGGGGTTCCGTCCGCTCACGCGGGCAGGTACCCGCCGTCGCGCAGGTCGCCGACGAAGGCCGTCCAGGCGAGGTAGGCGATCACCGCGAGGACGATCGCGAGGTAGCCCAGCACGAAGCCGGCGACCGCGAGACCGCGGCCGCGCTGTCCGGAGCGTCGGGCCTGGGCGAAGCCGATGTGGCCGAGGACGATGGCGGCGGGCGCCAGCCCCAGCAGTCCGCACACCAGAGCCGCGACCGCGAGCGGATTCATCGGCGGGCGGCGGGGCGGGAGACCGGGGTAGGGATCGGCGGCGGCCGTCGGCGGCGGGTAGGCCGCCGACGGCTCGCCGAGCGGAGGGGCGAACGGCGCGGGCGCCGGTCCGGTCTGCGGTCCGGGCGCGGTGTCGTCGGTCACGGTGTCCTCCTGGTGGTGCGGGCGCCCCCGAGCCTCGGAGGCGTGTCGATCAGTACCCGGTCGTGGGCATGGTCGCCGCGATCGAGAAGAGCGCGACGAACGAGATGATGGTGATGATGATCGCGACGAAGCCGATGATGACGGCGGCGAGGGCGAGGCCGCGGCCCTTCTCCCCCGTGCGCTTGATCTGCGACAGGGCGATGAAGCCCAGCACGATGCCCACGATGGAGACGAAGAACGAGGCGATGAAGCCGATGATCGCCAGGATGTTGTAGCGGTCGGACGCGGGCGTGTACGGAGTGGTCATGGAATCCCCCAGGGTCAGGAACGAGCGGATGCGGCCAAGAGTGGCAGTGGCACGATCCGCCTGTCAAAAAGCTGGACGGCGCTTGCGCGCCCCGGCCGCCGCCCGGTAGAGGCCTCAGCGGACCTGGATCTCGGTGACCGGGAGGGTCGAGTCGGCCCCGAAGCCGAGCCCCGACGGCGGATGCCCCGCCTCGATCAGCTGCGCCGCCAGTGCGGCGATCATCGCGCCGTTGTCGGTGCAGAGCGAGAGCGCCGGGATCCGCAGGGTCACTCCCGCGGCCGCGCACCGCTCCTCCGCCAGAGCGCGCACCCGGGCGTTGGCGACCACGCCGCCCCCGAGCAGGAGGCGCGGCACGCCCCGGTCGCGGCAGGCGGCGAGCGCCTTCGTGAGCAGGACGTCGGCGACCGCCTCGCGGAAGCTCGCCGCGACGTCGGCCACGGGCACCTCCTCCCCCGCATCCTGGCGCTTCTCGACCCAGCGGGCGACCGCGGTCTTCAGCCCTGAGAACGAGAAGTCGTAGCGGTGGCGCTCGAGGTCCTTCGGCAGGCTGAGCCCGCGGGGGAAGCGGATCGCCTTCGGGTCCCCGTCCGCCGCCACCCGGTCGATCTGCGGTCCGCCGGGATAGGGCAGGCCCAGGACGCGCGCCACCTTGTCGAAGGCCTCGCCGGCGGCGTCGTCGATGGTCTCGCCGAGCAGCTCGACGTCCGACACCAGATCGCGCACGTGCAGGAGCGAGGTGTGCCCGCCCGAGACCAGCAGCGCGATCGTCGGCACCTCGACGGGGCTGCCCTCGCTGCCGTCGGCCCGGAGGACGTCGGCTCCCACATGTCCGACGAGGTGGTTCACGGCGTAGAGCGGCAGGCCGAGCGAGACGGCGAGCGCCTTCGCCGCTCCGACGCCGACCATGAGGGCGCCCGAGAGCCCCGGTCCGCTGGTGACCGCGATCGCGTCCAGGTCGCCGAGCGCGACACCGGCCTCGGAGAGCGCCGCGTGCAGGGCGGGCTCGAGCGCCTCCAGGTGCGCCCGGGCGGCCACCTCGGGCACGACGCCGCCGTAGCGGGCGTGCTCCTCCATCGAGGAGGCGATGGTGTTCGAGAGCAGCGTCGTGCCGCGGACGATGCCGATCCCCGTCTCGTCGCAGCTGGTCTCGATGCCGAGGACGAGGGGTCCGGTGCTCACGGGGTCTCCTGGGTCGGGGTCGGCGGCCGGCGCATCACGATCGCGTCCACTCCGTCGGGCTGGTAGTAGGCGGGGCGGACGCCGATCTCCTCGAAGCCCTCCGAGCGGTAGAGGGTCTGCGCGGCGGGGTTGTCGGCGCGGACCTCGAGGAAGACCTCGCGGGCGCCGCGTTCGCCGGCCGCCTCGAGGAGCGCGCGCAGCAGTCGGCGGCCGAGGCCGGTGCGGCGGACCCGGGCGACGACCGCGATCGTCTGCACGTCGCCCTCGTGGGCGCCGACGGGGCAGAGGAGCCCGGCGTAGCCGACCACCTCGCCGTCCTGCTCGGCGACCAGGTACCGGGTGTGACGGCTCCGGATCTCCTCCGCCATCATCCCGCGCGACCAGGCGTCGCCGACGAACTCGGACTGCTCGATCGCCATGACGGCGTCGAGGTCGTCCGGCTGCGCGTCGCGGAGCACGGCCTCGCTCATGCTGTCACCCGCTTGGGGCCGGCCGACAGCGTGACGTCGGGCGAGCGGAGGTAGAGGGGCTCGTCCGCGGCGCCGGGCCGGCCGGCAGCGCGCAGGCGGGCGGCCACGACTCCGAGCTCGCCGGCGGAGACCGCCTCGGCCTCCAGGCGCGGGAGGTCCGGATGCGGGAGGGCCGGCGGCTTGTCCAGGCCCGGGCCGGCGAGGCGGACGGGGAGTCCCTGGTCGTCGAGCCCGTCGTAGGCGCTCCAGTACAGCTCTCGGCGGCGGGCGTCGGTGACGACGAGGAAGCCCGCGGCGCGCCCGTGCCGCAGCGCGGCGAGCGCGATCGCGTCGTGCGAGACCACGGGGAGGGTGGGGACGCCGCGGCCGAGCGCGAAGGCCCGGGCGGCGGCGATCCCGACCCGGAGGCCGGTGAAGGGGCCGGGGCCCATGCCCACGGCGACCGCCTCGATGCCCCCGGGAGCCACGTCGGCCGCCTCGAGCGCCTCCTGGATCAGCCGGCCGACCACCTCCGCGTGGCGCATGGTGTCGGTCTCGGTGCGCTCCGAGCGCACGGCGCCCGCGGAGTCGACGACGGCGACGGAGGTTCCGGAGGAGGTGTCGATCGCGAGGAGCACGCGTCCAGGGTACCCGCGGGCTCAGCTCCAGCCGGTGCCGCGGAAGCGGACGGTCCGCGGCTCGATCGGCTCCTCGCCCTCCTCGGCGTCGGAGCCGGCGGTCGGCCGCTCGATGACCACGTCGAGCCAGGACTCCGCGACGCCGTCCAGCATCCCGGCCCCCCACTCCACGACGATCACAGAGCGCGCCGGATCGAGGTCGAGGTCGTCGAGCTCGACCGGCGAGCCCACGCGGTAGGCGTCGACGTGCACGAGCGGCGGCCCGTCGTGCAGCGGCGGATGCGTCCGCGCGATCACGAAGGTGGGGCTCGTCACGGGACCCCGCACGTCGAGGCCCTCGCCGAGCCCGCGCGTGAAGGTCGTCTTGCCCGCGCCGAGCGGCCCGGTCAGCACCAGCAGGTCGCCGGCGCGCAGCACTCGGCCGAGCTCGCGGCCGAGCTCCGCCATGGCCTCCGGATCGGCGACCTCGACGACGCGGTCCGCGAACCAGGAGCGCTCAGGCACGGCCGTCCGCCGCGCTCAGCAGCCGCCGCTGGACCCGCGGCCCGAGCCGGGTGACCAGCTCGTAGTTGATGGTGCCGCACCACCGCGCCCACTCGTCGACCGAGGGGACGCCGGTCGTCGGGTCGCCCCAGAGCGTCACCGGGTCGCCCGTCGCGACGCTCGCATCCCCCACGTCGACGACGAATTGGTCCATCGCGACCCGCCCGGCGATCCGGTGGCGGCGGCCGCCGATCGAGACCTCCGCGACGCCGGAGGCGCTCCGCGGGATGCCGTCCGCGTAGCCGAACGGCACGAGCGCGAGGGTCGTCCCGCCCTCGGCCCGCCAGGTGTAGTCGTAGCTCACGCCGGTCCCGTGGGGCACCCGGCGGACGCCGGCGACGCGGCCCTGCAGCGTCATCGCCGGGACGAGCCCGAGCTGGAGCGAGGTCTCGTCCTCGAACGGCGAGAGTCCGTAGAGGGCGATGCCGCTGCGCACCATGTCGAGGCGGGCCTCCGGGAGGCGCAGCGCCGCCGCCGTCGCCGCGAGGTGCAGGACCGGCGCCTGCACCCCGTGCGCCGCCAGCACGGCCTCGGCGCGGCGGAGGAGCGCGAGCTGGGCGAGGTCGTCCTCGCGCGAGGTGTTGGACAGGTGCGAGAACAGCCCGGTGAGGTGGACGGTGCCGCGAGCGCTGTGACGGGCGAGCGACTCCGCCAGGTGCGGCCACTCCTCCTCCGCGGCGCCGTTGCGGCTGAGGCCCGTGTCGACCTTGAGCTGCACGGCCGCGCGCACGCCGCGGTCCTCCGCCGACTGCGCGAGCGTGTCGAGCTGGTCGACCGAGGAGACGGCGACGTCGATCGAGTGCTCGAGCGCCGCGTCGAAGTCCTCGCCGGGGTCGTGCAGCCAGCAGAGGATCGGAGCGACGACGCCTGCCTCGCGCAGGGCCACGGCCTCCCGCAGCTCCGCGGTGCCGAGGGCGTCCGCGCCGCCGTCGAGCGCAGCCTGCGCCGCGGCCAGGGCGCCGTGCCCGTAGCCGTTGGCCTTGACGACGGCCATCAGCCGGCGGGCGCCGGTGAGCTCGCGCAGACGCGCGGCGTTCGCCGCCATCGCGTCGACGTCGATCACCGCCTCGCGGTACGACGCGGGGACGCTCACGACTCGGCCACCACGAACGCGCAGGCCACGCCCGCGTCGTGCGTCATCGAGAGGTGCAGGCGCGTGATCCCGCGCGCCTCCGCGGCCGCCCGGGCCGGGCCGTGCAGCGCGAAGGACGGATTCCCGTGCTCGTCCCGCTCGACGACCATGTCGTGCCAGCGGGCGCCCACGGAGTCGCCGAGCGCCTTGATCAGCGCCTCCTTGGCGGCGAAGCGGCCCGCCAGCGAGGCGACGGGGAGCGAGCGTTCGCTCTCGGCGAACAGCCGGTCGCGGAGCCGGGGCGTGCGCGTCAGCGAGCGCTCGAAGCGCGCGAGGTCCACGACGTCCACCCCGATCCCCACGATCACGGCTCGATCACTCGACCGTGACCGACTTGGCGAGGTTGCGCGGCTGGTCGACGTCGAGGCCCTTGGCGGCGGCGAGCTCCATTGCGAACATCTGCAGCGGGGTGACGGCGAGCAGCGGCTCGAACAGCGGGTCGGCGAGCGGGATCGGCACGACCTCGTCGGCGATCTGGATCGCGGCCGTGTCGCCCTGCTCCGCGATCGCGATGACGCGGGCGCCGCGGGCCTTGATCTCCTGGATGTTCGAGATCACCTTGCGCTGGAGCTCGTACGACTCGCTCGGGCTCGGCACGATCACGAAGACGACCTGGCCCGGCTCGATCAGTGCGATCGGGCCGTGCTTGAGCTCGCCCGCCGCGAAGCCCTCGGCGTGGATGTAGGCGAGCTCCTTGAGCTTCAGCGCGCCCTCGAGCGCCACCGGGTAGCCGACGTGGCGGCCGAGGAACAGCACCGCACGGGTGTCGGCCATCCAGCCGGCCAGCTGGGCGATGTCGTCGGAGGCGTCGAGCACGCGGGAGAGCTTCTCCGGGATCGCGGCGAGCTGGGCCGCCTGCGAGGCGACGAGCTCGGTGGAGGCGGCACCGCGCACCGCGGCCAGGTGCAGCCCGAAGAGGTAGAGCGCCGCGATCTGGGCGACGAAGGCCTTGGTCGAGGCGACCGCCACCTCCGGGCCCGCGTGCGTGTAGAGCACGGCGTCCGACTCGCGCGGGATCGTCGCGCCCTGGGTGTTGCAGACCGAGAGCGTCTTGGCGCCGTGCTCGCGGGCGTACTTGACCGCCATCAGCGTGTCCATCGTCTCGCCGGACTGGCTGATCGAGACGACGAGGGTGCGCGGGGTGAGCACCGGGTCGCGGTAGCGGAACTCGTGGCTGAGCTCGACCTCGACGGGGACGCGCGCCCATTTCTCGATCGCGTACTTGGCTACCATGCCCGAGTAGGCGGCCGTGCCGCAGGCGATGATCGTGATGCGGTCGATCTCCGTCAGCACCGGACCGAGCGCGTCGAGCTCGGGCAGCGTGATCGCGCCCTCGTGGATGCGGCCGCGGAGCGTGTTGGCGACGGCCTCGGGGCCCTCGGTGATCTCCTTGGCCATGAAGCTCGACCAGCCGCCCTTCTCGGACGCCGACGCGTCCCAGGCGATCTCGAACGGCTCGGTCTCGACGGGGTTGCCGAAGAAGTCGGTCACCGTGACGAGCTCCGGGGTGATCGTGACGATCTGGTCCTGGCCGATGGCGACCGCGCGGCGGGTGAACTCGACGAACGCCGCGACGTCGGAGCCGAGGAAGTTCTCCCCGTCGCCCAGGCCGATCACGAGCGGCGAGTTGCGGCGCGCGCCGACGACCACGCCGGGCTGGTCCTGGTGCAGGGCGAGCAGGGTGAACGCGCCCTCGAGGTGCGCGACGACGGCCTGGAAGGCGAGCACGAGGTCGCCGGTGCGGCGGTACTCGCGGGCGATCAGGTGCGCGGCGACCTCGGTGTCGGTCTCGCTCTCGAAGACGGCGCCCTCGGCGAGGAGCTGCTCCTTGAGCGGCTGGAAGTTCTCGATGATGCCGTTGTGGATGACGGCGAGCCTGCCCTCGTCCGCGAGGTGGGGGTGGGCGTTGCGGTCGGTCGGGCCGCCGTGCGTCGCCCAGCGGGTGTGGCCGATGCCCGTGGTGCCCTCGGCCAGCGGGTGCGCTTCGAGGTCGTCGACGAGGACGCTGAGCTTGCCCGAGCGCTTGCGGCTGTCGAGCTGCCCGTCGGCGTCGATCACGGCCACGCCGGCCGAGTCGTAGCCGCGGTACTCCAGACGCTTCAGGCCCCCGAGCAGCACGGCCAGGCTGTCGCGCTCACCGACGTATCCAACGATTCCACACATGCGCTCGATTCTAAGCGGCGCGGAGGCGCCTCCCGCGGCGTCGGGCACCCGGCGGGGCGGACGCTAGGATCGGTCCCCATGCCGTCGTCTCCTCGCGATCCCGCGCGCGACGCGCACCCCTCCCCCTTCGTCGAGATCGTCCGCTCCGACTGGGCCGAGCTCGCCCGCACCACGGAGCTGCCGCTGTCGGAGACCGAGGTCGTGCAGCTGCGGGGGCTGGGCGACCGGCTGAGCCTCACCGAGGTCGCGGAGGTCTACCTGCCGCTCTCGCGCCTGCTGAGCCTGTACGCCGGTGGCGCGCGGCACCTGCACCGCGCGACGAGCACGTTCCTCGGGGAGCGCGCGCAGCCGACTCCGTTCGTGATCGGCGTCGCGGGGTCGGTCGCGGTGGGCAAGTCGACGATCGCGCGCCTGCTTCGGGAGCTGCTCGCCCGCTGGGAGGACACGCCCCGCGTCGAGCTGGTGACCACCGACGGCTTCCTGCTGCCCAACCGCGAGCTGGAGCGCCGCGGTCTGATGAGCCGCAAGGGCTTCCCCGAGTCGTACGACCGGCGGGCGCTGCTGCGCTTCGTCTCGGAGGTGAAGGGCGGGGCCGCGGAGGTGCGCGCGCCGTTCTACTCGCACCTCTCCTACGACATCGTCCCCGACGCCGAGATCGTCGTGCGGCGGCCGGACGTGCTGATCGTCGAGGGCCTGAACGTGCTGCAGCCGCCGGTGCCCGGTCACGGCCTGGCGGTGAGCGACCTGTTCGACTTCACCGTCTACGTCGACGCCCGGACCAGCGACATCGCGCGCTGGTACGAGGAGCGCTTCCTCACCCTGCAGCAGGGCGCGTTCGCGAATCCGAACTCCTACTTCCACCGCTACGCGGCGCTCAGTCCGGACGAGGCCCGTGAGCGCGCGCGGAGCATCTGGGCCGCGATCAACGAGCCGAACCTGCTGCAGAACGTGCGCCCCACCCGCTCCCGCGCGAGCCTGGTCCTCCGCAAGCAGGCCGACCACACGGTCTCCTCGGTCCTCCTCCGCAAGATCTGACCGCGCCCCCGGTCGCTGTTCGCCGCCGCGCGCACCGCGCAGCCACCGACCTCGAACCCCTTCACCGCACGATCGGCGCAGGCTCGCCGCCACCCACGAGCCGTCAGCGTGAATCGCGTGCCAAGCGATTCACGCGCGGCGGCCGCAACCCGCTCCACCCGCGCAACCCCCTCGCGAAGCCGACCGCGAGGGGCCGCGCAGGGAGCGGCCCCGCAACGAACACCGCCGCGTGCCAAGCGATTCCCACGCGGCGAACGCGACCCGCTCCACCCATCGTGACCACCTCGCCAAGCCGACCGCGAGGAGCCGCGCAGGGAGCGGCCCAACCCACGAGCCGTCGTGGGAATCGCGTGCCAAGCGATTCACCCGCGGCGAACGCGCCCCGCTCCACCCATCGTAACCACCTCGCGAAGCCGACCGCGAGGAGCCGCGCAGGGAGCGGCTCCTTAAGAACGCAGCCGCTCGAGCACGACCGCGGCGAGCGATTCGGCGAGGCGGTCGGCCGTCTCCTGCGTCTTCGCCTCGACCATGACGCGCACCATCGGCTCGGTGCCGGAGGGGCGCAGGAGCACACGGCCGTCGCTGCCGAGCTCGGCGGTGGCGTCGGCGACGGCGGAGGCGATGACCTCGTCGTCGCGGACGCCCTCGCGGTCGACGCCGCGCACGTTGAGGAGGGTCTGCGGGAAGACGGACATGACGGCGGCCAGGTCGGCGATCGTGCGTCCGGTGCGGGCCATCTCGGCCGCGAGCTGGAGGCCGGTGAGCACGCCGTCGCCGGTGGTGGCGTAGCGGCTCATGATGACGTGGCCGGACTGCTCCCCGCCGAGCGAGTAGCCGCCGTCGTTCATCGCCTCGAGGACGTAGCGGTCGCCGACCGCGGTCTCGATGACGCGGATGCCGGCGTCGCGCATGGCGAGCTTGAGGCCGAGGTTGCTCATGACGGTGGCCACGAGGACGTCGTCGCGGAGGGCGCCGCGGCGGGCCATGGCGGTCGCGAGGATCGCCATGATCTGGTCGCCGTCGACGATGCGGCCCTCGGCGTCCACTGCGAGGCATCGGTCGGCGTCGCCGTCGTGGGCGATGCCGATGTCGGCGCCGGCCGCGCGGACGGCGTCGGCGACGTTGTCGAGGTGGGTGGAGCCCACTCCGTCGTTGATGTTGAGGCCGTCGGGGTCGTTGCCGATGACGGTGACGGTCGCTCCGGCGTCGGTGAACACCTGGGGCGAGATGCCGGCGGCGGCGCCGTGCGCGCAGTCGATGACCACGTGCAGGCCGTCGAGACGGGTGCCCTCGAGGGATCCGAGCAGGTGGAGGACGTAACGGTCCTCCGCGTCGGAGAAGCGGGTGATGCGGCCGACGTCGGCTCCGGTCGGCGTGAGCGGGGGCACTCCGAGGGCCGCTTCGATGCGGTTCTCGAGCTCGTCCGGGAGCTTGCGTCCGCCGGCGGCGAAGAACTTGATGCCGTTGTCGGCGGCGGGGTTGTGCGAGGCCGAGATCATCACGCCGAAGTCGGCGTTCTCGTCGGCGATGAGGTAGGCGGTGGCGGGCGTCGGGATGACGCCGGCGTCGAGCACGTCGACTCCCGCGCTCGCGAGACCCGCCGCGACCGCGGCTCCTATGAACTGACCGGAGATGCGGGGGTCGCGGGCGAGCACGGCGACGGGCCGACGGCCCTCGGCCCGGGCGGCCGCTCCGAGTACACGGGCGGCCGCCTGGGCGAGGCCGAGAGCCAGGTCGGCCGTGACCTCGCGATTCGCGAGGCCACGGACGCCGTCTGTTCCGAACAGGCGCGGCATGGTGCGCAGTCCCTTCTCGAGCTGCTGGTCGTGCGGCCGTCAGGCCGCGTCGACTAGCGCTTCGAGAACTGGGACGCCTTGCGGGCCTTCTTGAGACCGGCCTTCTTGCGCTCGATGACGCGGGCGTCGCGGGTCAGGAAGCCCGCCTTCTTCAGGATCGCGCGGTTGTTCTCGCGGTCGATCTCGTTGAGGGCACGGGCGATGGCGAGGCGCAGCGCGCCGGCCTGACCCGAGGGGCCGCCGCCGGTGATCTTGGCGACCACGTCGTAGGAGCCGATCAGGTCGAGCACCTTGAAGGGGTCGGTGATCAGCTGCTGGTGCAGCTTGTTGGGGAAGTACTCCGCGAACTCGCGGGCGTTGACGGTCATGCCGCCGTTGCCGGGGACGAGGCGCACGCGGGCGATGGCCTGCTTGCGTCGGCCCACGGCTGCGCCGGAGACGTTGAGGACGGCGCGGGGCGTCGTGGACGCCTCGGTGGCCGGGCTTTCGGTGGAGTAGCTCTCGGGAGCCACGTCGATCTGGTCTGCGATCTTCGCCACGGTGTAGGTGATCCTTTGTCTTCGAAGTCTGGGATGTCGGGGAGGGCCGGAGCCTACTGGGCGACCTGGGTGAAGGCGTACGCCTGCGGCTGCTGGGCCGCGTGGGGGTGCTCGGATCCCGTGTAGACCTTCAGCTTGCGCAGCTGGGCGCGGCCGAGGGAGTTCTTGGGGAGCATGCCGCGGATGGCCTTCTCGACGGCGCGGACCGGGTTCTTCTCGAGGAGCTCGGCGTACGTGGTGGCCGAGAGGCCGCCCGGGTAGCCGGAGTGGCGGTAGGCCTTCTTCTGGAGGAGCTTCTGGCCGGTGAGGGCGACCTTCTCCGCGTTGACGATGATGACGAAGTCGCCCATGTCCATGTGCGGCGCGAAGGTGGCCTTGTGCTTGCCGCGCAGGAGCGCCGCGGCGTGGGTGGCGAGACGGCCGAGCACGACGTCGGACGCGTCGATGACGATCCAGTCGTGCTGGACGTCAGCCGGCTTCGGAGAAAAAGTGCGAGTCACGTGAGTGCTGCTTTCTGGTCGGAGTGAGGTGTTCGTGGATCCCGCTCCGTGGCCGTTCGACCCTCGAGGGGGACGAACCGATCCGGTGGAGGGCTCAACTTCGGGCGCTCGGCACACGGCCGAAAACACCAAGGGTCGACATTACAGCAAAGCCCCTGTGCGGCCAAGCACGGATCGTGGCGGCAGGGGCTCCGGCGGCGGGAGGTGCGACCCGAGCCGCCACGGGTCGCGGGGCGAGGGCGCGCGCCCTCGCCTCACTCCGAGTCCTCCGGGTCCGGCCCCTCGGTCCGCACGGTGCGCTTCGCGCGGGTGAGCAGGGCCCGCTCGGCGAGCGCGTCGTCCTCGGGGTAGTCGACCTCGCGGAGGATGAGGCCGCGGGCCGGCATCACCGCGAACGCGTTGGTCCGTCGGGCGGCGTCCCGCAGCAGCGGGACCGCCCCCGCCTCGAGCTTCCCGGCGCCGACCGCGACGCACGCCCCCACGAGGGCCCGCACCATGCTGTGGCAGAAGGCGTCCGCGCGCAGGTGGGCGTGCAGGACGCCGTCGGCGTCTCGCTCCCAGGTGAAGTCGAGCAGGCTCCGGATGGTGGTGGCCCCTACGCGGGCACGGCAGAACGACGCGTAGTCGTGCAGGCCCAGGAGCGAGCCGGCCGCGGCCGACATCGCGTCGAGGTCGAGGGAGTCGGTGATCCAGGTGGTGTACGTGCGGTCGAGCGGGTGGCGCATCGAGGAGGCGTCGGCCAGCCGGTACTCGTACCGCCGCCAGCGCGCCGAGAACCGCGCGTCGAACCCCTCCGGCGCCTCCGTCACCCGGTGCACCGAGACGTCGGTGTACTGCCCGAGGATCCCGCGGAGCCGCCGCTCCAGGATCGACGCGGGCGGGAACGGCTCCTCTCCCGGTCGGCGCCTGCCGCTGCTGATGCGGCCCCACTGCTCGGGGGTGAGGTCGACGTGGGCGACCTGGGCGCTGGCGTGCACGCCGACGTCGGTGCGCCCGGCGACCGTCACGGTAGGGTGCCGCTCGGAGCGCAGCACCAGGGCGAGCGACTCCTCGAGCACCCCCTGCACGGTGCGGAGGCCGGGCTGCTTGGCCCAGCCGGAGAAGTGCGAGCCGTCGTAGGCCAGGTCGAGGCGGACGCGGTGGAGCATCAGACGAGTCTAGAGCGCGCCGTGGTCGCGGCTCAGGCGACCGCGAGCGGGACGTCGACGGTCGCCAGGGCCGAGACCGCCCAGCCGACCAGCGTCGACTGCTCGCCGACCGAGGAGACGATCCGCGCCTCCCAGCCGCCTGCGAGCACGGCCAGCTCGGAGGGGGCGGAGGCGATGCCCTGCACCCAGTAGGCGGCCGTGCCCAGCGAGACCGGCGCGGCGCCGAGCGCCTCGCCCGCACCGGTGAAGGTCTCGACGAGGGGCCCGCGGTGCAGCGTCAGCACGACGACCGGGTCGCCGCCGTCGACGGCGTAGGAGCACGTGTCTCCCGCGGCGGTGATCGACACGGTGCCCGCCGTCAGGCCGGCCTCCTGCTCGACGAGGGAGGCGGGGAGAGCGGTCGCGCAGTCCACGCCCTCGCTCGACGGCACGGAGGGCACGGAGGACACGGTCGGTGCGGCCGACGGCACCGGGGGCGTGCTCGCGAGGCCCGCCGACTCCGGCACGTCGATCACCTCGCCGGAGGCGCAGCCGCTCACTCCGGCCGCGAGTGCCAGGGCGAGGAGCGCCGCAGCGGCCGAGGAGCGCAGTCGCACAGGAGTCCTCCGAGGATCGTCGGGGCGGACCCCGGGAGCGCCGGTCGTGACGCGGCCGCACCCGACGAGCGCAGCCGTGCCATCGTAAGCGACGATTCGCGCCACTCGGCCCCGTTGAACGACGAGAGCCCCCCGCCCCGGAGGGGACGGAGGGCTCTCGGCAGAGAGGGCGTGACTACTTGGTCGCGCCGGTCTCCTCGACAGGAGCGTCCTGCGCGGCGTCCTCGACGGGAGCGTCCTGCACGGGCGCCTCCTCGACGGGGGTCTCCTCGGCAGTGGGCTCCTCGGCGGGGGCCTCGTCCACCGGAGCGGACACGGGCGCCGTGGCGGTGCGTGACTTCTTCGCCTTGGGCGTGACGGGCTCGAGGACGAGCTCGATCACGGCCATGGGCGCGTTGTCTCCCTTGCGGGGGCCGATCTTGGTGATGCGGGTGTAGCCGCCCTCGCGCTCGGCGACGAGCGGAGCGATCTCGGTGAAGAGCTCGTGGACGACCGACTTGTCGCCGATCGTCGCGAGGACGCGACGGCGGGCGTGCAGGTCGCCGCGCTTGGCGAAGGTCACCAGGCGCTCGGCGAGCGGACGAAGGCGCTTGGCCTTGGTCTCGGTCGTCTTGATGCTCTTGTGCGTGAACAGGGCCGCGGCCAGGTTCGCCAGCAGCAGGCGCTCGTGTGCGGGTCCGCCTCCGAGGCGGGGGCCCTTGGTGGGCTTGGGCATGGGTTTACTCCAGTACTAAAGGGGTGTCAGCAGGTCGGACGCGAGGAGCCGGGGCTCCGGAGCGGAGGACCTAGATGCTCTCGTCGTCGTAGCTGTAGAAGTGGGCGCCGTCGAACCCGGGGACCGAGTCCTTGAGCGACAGGCCGAGCTCCGTCAGCTTCTCCTTGACCTCATCCACCGACTTCTGACCGAAGTTGCGGATGTTCATGAGCTGCGTCTCCGAGAGGGCGACGAGCTCATTGACGTTGTTGATGCCCTCGCGCTTGAGGCAGTTGTAGCTGCGCACCGAGAGGTCGAGGTCCTCGATGGGCATGGACAGCTCGGTCGAGAGGACCGCGTCGACCGGCGCGGGGCCGATCTCGATGCCCTCGGCCGCGTTGTTCAGCTCGCGGGCGAGACCGAACAGCTCGGTCAGCGTGCGTCCGGCGGAGGCGATGGCGTCGCGCGGCGAGATCGCGGCCTTCGTCTCCACGTCCACGACCAGGCGGTCGAAGTCGGTGCGCTCGCCGGCACGGGTGGCCTCGACGCGGTAGGTGACCTTCAGCACGGGCGAGTAGATCGAGTCGACCGGGATCTGGCCGGCCTCGGAGAACTCGCTGCGGTTCTGGGTCGCCGAGACGTAGCCGCGGCCGCGCTCGATCGTGAGCTCGAGCTCGAACTTCGCCTTGTCGTTCAGCGTGGCGATGACGAGCTCCGGGTTGTGGATCTCGACACCGGCCGGAGCCGAGATGTCCGCGGCGGTGACCTGGCCGGCTCCCTGCTTGCGCAGGTAGGCGGTGATCGGCTCGTCGTGCTCGGAGGAGACGACGAGTCCCTTGATGTTCAGGATGATCTCGGTGACGTCCTCGCGGACGCCCGGGACGGTCGTGAACTCGTGCAGGACTCCGTCGATCCGGATGCTGGTGACAGCGGCGCCGGGGATGGAGGACAGCAGGGTGCGACGCAGCGAGTTGCCGAGCGTGTAGCCGAAGCCGGGCTCGAGGGGCTCGATGACGAAGCGGGAACGGAACTCCGAGATGTTCTCCTCGGTGAGCGTCGGACGCTGTGCGATAAGCACTGATGATTCCTTTCGATCACGTGTCCGCTATATGACACGTGCGTTTGCGAGGTGTGGAGTTGTGAAAGAAATGCGCGATCCGCCGGTCGGCCGCACTCCCCGCCCGGAGGCGGTTCGTGCGGCCGACCGACGGCTGCGAGTGCTGCTTAGACGCGACGACGCTTGGGCGGGCGGCAGCCGTTGTGCGCCTGCGGGGTGACGTCGTTGATCGAGCCGACCTCGAGGCCTGCGGCCTGGAGCGAGCGGATCGCGGTCTCACGACCCGAGCCGGGGCCCTTCACGAAGACGTCCACCTTCTTCATGCCGTGCTCCTGAGCCTGGCGCGCGGCCGACTCGGCGGCGAGCTGGGCGGCGAACGGCGTCGACTTGCGCGAGCCCTTGAAGCCGACTCCACCGGACGAGGCCCAGCTGATGACGGCCCCGGAGGGGTCGGTGATCGAGACGATGGTGTTGTTGAACGTCGACTTGATGTGGGCCTGGCCCACAGCGATGTTCTTCTTCTCCTTGCGGCGCGGCTTGCGCGCGGCCGACTTGGGGGTAGCCAATTCTGTATCTCCTCTAGGTCCGTGTCGCCCGCGTTACTTGCGGCCGGCCTTCTTCTTGCCGGCGACGGTGCGCTTGGGTCCCTTGCGGGTGCGCGCGTTCGTCTTGGTGCGCTGTCCACGGACCGGGAGGCCGCGACGGTGGCGGAGGCCCTCGTACGAGCCGATCTCGACCTTGCGGCGGATGTCGGCGGCGACCTCGCGGCGGAGGTCGCCCTCCACCTTGTAGTTGCCCTCGATGTAGTCGCGGAGCGAGACGAGCTGGTCGTCGCTAAGGTCCTTGACGCGGATGTTGCCGTCGATCCCGGTGTCGCTCAGGGTCTTGAGCGCGCGAGTGCGGCCGACACCGTAGATGTAGGTCAGTGCGACCTCCACGCGCTTCTCGCGCGGGATGTCTACTCCTGCCAGACGTGCCATTGTGGCTTCTCCTGTGAGTGAGTGGAGGTGTGAAGCAGCACCGGTGCCTCGGCCTCCGACCGAAGGTGTCCTCGCCGTCCACCCCGGGGTCGCCGGGGTGCTGCGCGATTTCTGGTGCTGCGGGTGTGTTCAGTTGTGCAGTGGGGGCGGCACGCCGCCCCTGCGCTCCCTCGCGGAAGCAGCGGGACTAGCCCTGGCGCTGCTTGTGGCGGGGGTTGCTGCTGCAGATGACCATCACGTTGCCGTGGCGGCGGATGATCTTGCAGTGGTCGCAGATGCGCTTGACGCTGGGGTTGACCTTCATTGTTCTTGTCCTTGTTTTCGCTGGCGTCGTGCTCCCGGCGGATGCCGGGGCCGTTCCTTACAGGACACGCACGTCGCGAACGTCAGCGGAGCGAACGCCTACTTGTAGCGGTAGACGATCCGGCCGCGGGTCAGGTCGTAGGGGCTCAGCTCCACGATCACCCGGTCCTCGGGGAGGATCCGGATGTAGTGCTGACGCATCTTGCCCGAGATATGGGCGAGAACTTTGTGTCCGTTGGTCAGCTCCACGCGGAACATCGCGTTGGGGAGCGCCTCGACAACCGCACCTTCGATTTCGATGACACCGTCTTTTTTGGCCATAGCCTCACTGTCGTTCGGAAGTAGTGTGTGTACTGGTCGTGCGAATGTTTCCGCGACGAGCCACCACCGGGCGAGAGCCCGGATCGGGGTTCGCGGGCATGCCGGAGCACGCGCAAAACACCAAGGGTCGATACTACGCGAATCGCGGCCGCTCCGCCACCTCGGGCGTGTCGCCCCCTCCTCCGCCTCCGCGCCCGACGCGCGCCCCCTGCCGGGCCCCGCGTCCGCCGCCGCCTAGGCTGGCTCCGTCGAGCCGGAGGGAGAGCACATGGCGCGCACGACGAGGTCCGCGACCGCGAGGCGGAGCTGGTACTCGCACCCGGTGGTGACGATCCTGGCGGCGATCGCGGTCATCGCCCTGGTGCAGACCTTCTTCGTGAAGGTGTACACGGTGCCGACCGGCTCGATGGAGAACACCCTCCAGGGCGGCGGATTCTTCGGCGACCGCATCCTGGTCGACCGCACCCTCGCCCTCCAGGGCGGGCCGGAGGAGGGCCAGATCGTCGTCTTCTCGCGCGACGCCGACTGGGGCGCGAGCGACGAGGCCGGCAGCCCCCTCTCCGAGATCGTGAAGACGTTCGGCGACGTCACCAGCATCGGCCCCTCCCACGAGGAGTTCCTCGTCAAGAGGCTGATCGCCGAGGGGGGCCACACCGTCTCCTGCTGCGACGCCGAGGGGCATGCGCTGGTCGACGGGAAGCCGCTGGACGAGTCCTACGTGTTCGAGGACTTCCCCTTCACCCCCGGGACCCTCGACTGCACGACGAGCCCCGCGTCCCTCCGCTGCTTCGACGAGTACACCGTCCCCGAGGGCTCCCTCTTCGTCCTGGGCGACCACCGGTCGAACTCCAACGACTCGCTCGGCGAGTGCCGCGGCGCCGGCGGGCCGATCGACACGTGCGTGAAGACCGTGCCGATCGACAGGGTCACCGGACGCGTCTTCGCCGTGGCCTGGCCGCTCACCCGCTGGCGGCTGTTCTAGCGCTCCACCCGAGCCGCCGCAGACGACGAGGTCCCCCGCCGGAAGCAGGGGACCTCGTCGTCGTTCACCGCCGTGCGGCCACGGGACTAGCCGCGGACGACCGCCACGACCCGGTCGAAGAGCGGGTGCTCGGCCGTGAGGCCGGTGACCTCCGCCACGAACTCCTCCGGGCTGAGCGCGGCCAGCTTCTCGTGGAGCTCCACGCTCTGGGGGTCCTCGGGCACGTCGAAGCGCAGCGCGGCGCCGATCGCGGCGAGCAGGCCCTCCGGCGTGCGCCCGCGCTCGGCGAGCTCGGCCGCCGGTCCGATGAAGCGCTCGTGCCGCGACAGCTTCCGCAGCGGCTGGCGTCCCACCCGGTCGACCGTGTCGGTCAGGTACGGGTTCGCGAAGCGCTTCAGCGTCTTCTCGAGGTAGGCCTGCTGCTCCTCGTCGCTGAAGCCGTGCTTGGCCACGATGAGCGCCTTGGTGTCCTCGAGCGCGGCCTTGACCGCGTCGTGCACCTCGGGCATCGCCAGCGCGTCGGAGAGCTTGTGCGCTCCGGCCGCGAAGCCGGTGTACGCGGCCGTCGCGTGGCCGGTGTTCACGGTGAAGAGCTTCCGCTCGATGAACGGCTCGAGGTCGTCGACCCAGGTCGCGCCCGGGATCTCCGGCTCGGTGCCCTCGAACGGAGTGCGGTCGACGACCCACTCGAAGAAGCTCTCCACCGTCACGTCCAGGCCCTGGCCCGGGTCCTGGTTGGGGACGATGCGGTCCACCGCGGTGTCGGCGAAGACGGCGCGGGTGCGCAGGCGCTCCCACTCGTCCGCACCGAGGTTCGCGGCGACCTCGGTCTGCAGGAGGCGCGTGGCGTTGATCGCGTTCTCGCAGGCCATGACCGCCAGCCGCGGCGCCGACTCGTCGCGGGCGGCGAGGCCCTTCGCGATCACGGGGGCGACGAAGCGCAGGATGTTCGGGCCGACGGCCGTGGTGACGATGTCGGCGGCGGCGATCTCGCGGACGAGCGCCTCCTCGTCGGCGGCCGAGTCGATCGCCCGGAAGCGGTCGACGACGTGCGTGGCCGCCTCCTCCCCCACCTCGTGCACCTCGTAGCTGTCGGCGGCGGCGAGGCGGCCGATCAGCTCGGAGTTGACGTCGGCGAAGACGAGCTCGTAGCCGGCGCCGTGCAGGATCAGGCCGACGAAGCCGCGGCCGATGTTGCCGGCGCCGAAGTGGACGGCGGTGGGCATCAGGAGTTGACCTCGCCCAGCAGGCTGTAGAGCGACTGCGCGTCCGGGGCGTCGAGGAGCTTCTGCACCTCGTCCTCCTCCGAGAAGATGATCGCGATCTTGGAGAGGATCTCGAGGTGCTCGTTGTCGACGCCGGCGATGCCGACGACGAAGCGCACCTCGTTGCCGTCCCAGTCGATCGGCTGCGCATAGCGCACGAACGAGAGGGCGGAGGAGCGGATCTCGTCCTTCGCGTCGTTGGTGCCGTGCGGGATGGCGAGCAGGTTGCCCATGTAGGTCGAGACGGTCGCCTCGCGGGCGAGCATGGCCTCGTAGTAGGCGGGGGTGACCGCGCCGACGCCGACCAGCATGTCGGCGGCCTCCTTGATGGCGGCCTCCTTCGTGGTGGCGGTGCCGGAGGCGTCGATCTGTCCGATGGTGAGCACGTCGCTCATGGGGTGCGTCCTTCCGTGGAGGTGCTGACAGCGAGGGAACCCGCAGGGGCGAGCGGAGCGTGTCCGCTCTGTCGCACCCTACGGGTTCCCTCCGAATGGTTGGCGTACTACTTGCCGTGCTGCTCCGCGACCAGCGAGACGACCTCGTCGTACTTCGGGCTGTTCATGAAGTTGTCCACGGAGACGTGGATGGCGCCCGGAGTGCGCTGGCGGGCGCGCTCCGTGAGCTCGGCCTGGGTGATGACCAGGTCCACGTCGTCCTCGAGAGCGGCGATCGCCTTGTTGGTGACCGTGACGTCCTCGAAGCCCGCCTTCTTCATCTTGTTCCGCAGCACCGAGGCGCCCATCGCGGACGAGCCCATGCCGGCGTCGCAGGCGAAGACGATGTTCCGGACCTGGGTCGCGGTTGCCGTGGCCCCCGCGGTCGAGGCGCCGGCCGAGTCCTGCGGAGCGTTGGCGCCGCGGGCGTTGATGAGCGAGCCGACGGCGCTCTCCTTGCCCTTGTTCGCCTCGTTGGCGGCGACGGCGGCGGCGAGCTTGTCGTCGCCCTCCTGCTCCGCGGCCAGGTCGCGCTTGCGGCCGGACCGGATGATGACCGAGGCCACCAGGAACGACACGGCGGTCGCGAGGATCACCGAGAGGATGACGCCGAGGAAGCTGTCGTTCGCGGTCTGCAGGAGCACCGCGATGATCGAGCCGGGCGAGGCGGGGGCGCGGAGGCCGGAGTTGAACGCGACGTTCGTCGCGACACCGGTCGCACCGCCGAGGATGACGGCCGCGAGCAGCGCCGGCTTCATCAGCACGTACGGGAAGTAGATCTCGTGGATGCCGCCGATGAAGTGGATGATCGCCGCGCCGGGAGCCGAGGCGCGGGCCGCGCCGACGCCGAAGAACGCGAAGGCCAGGAGCACGCCCATGCCGGGGCCGGGGTTGGCCTCGAGGAGGAAGAGGTAGGACTTGCCCGCCTCCTCCGCCTGCTGCACGCCCAGCGGCGTGAGGATGCCGTGATTGATGGCGTTGTTGAGGAAGAGGATCTTCGCCGGCTCGATGAAGAGCGAGGTCAGCGGGAGCAGGCCCGCGTTGACCAGGAACTCCACGCCGGCACCGAGGGCGGTCGAGAGGCCGACCACGAGCGGCGCGACGCCCGCGAAGGCGAGGAGCGCGAGGAGGAGGCCGAGGATTCCGGCGGAGAAGTTGTTGACCAGCATCTCGAAACCGGGCTTGATCTTGCCGTCCCAGATCGAGTCGACCTTCTTCATGAGCCACGCCGACAGCGGGCCCATGATCATGGCGCCGATGAACATCGGGATGCCGGCGCCGACGATGACGCCCATGGTCGCGATGGTGCCGACCACGCCTCCGCGGGCGCCGTAGACCATGCGGCCGCCGGTGTTCGCGATGAGGAGCGGGAGAAGGTAGGTGATCATCGGGGCGACGAGGCCGGTGTTGACCACGTCGGGATCCGTGCTCCAGCCGCCGAACTGCTGGACCCAGGTGGCGTCGATGCCGAGGAGGGGGAGCCATCCGGTCTGGATGAAGAGGGCCGTGATGAAGCCCCAGGCGATGAAGGCCGCGATGTTCGGCATGACCATTCCCGAGAGGAAGGTGCCGAAGCGCTGGACGTGGACGCGCGCTCCACCGCGCGTCGACGTCGCTGACGTCGTTGTCATGTGGTGTGTTCTCCGATTTCTAGGGGCGGGCGGGCGGGGCTCTCCCTAGGTGTCCC
>NZ_PSWQ01000023.1:0-28905 GCF_002932915.1 Rathayibacter sp. RFBD1 | reverse complement strand
GGGGGGGGGGGGGGTGGAGCGGGTCGCGTCCGCCTACAGCGATCCGCTGGCACGCGGATCACTGGTTCGGCTGTGCTTGTGGCTAGCCGGTCCTCGCCCGGCTCGCCGCGGTCGGCTTCCGGAGATGGCGGGGCGGGTGGAGCGGGTCGCGTCCGCCTAGCGCGATCCGCTGGCACGCGGATCGCGCGTTCGGCGGTGCGGGGGCTGCCGAGACGGCGGCTCGTCTCCGGCGAGGAGGGTGTGGAAGTCTCGGTGCTCGGGCCGAGACGGGCGCGGACCGGCTCTCGAATAGACTGGCCCCTGCCATCAGCGGCGCCCTCGGGGGCCGCACGCAACGAGATTTCCGAGGGAGCACCGTGTCCGGGCATTCCAAGTGGGCCACGACCAAGCACCAGAAGGCGATCAAGGACTCGCGCCGCGCGAAGTCCTTCGCCAAGCTGATCAAGAACATCGAGGTGGCCGCCAAGATCGGCGGCGCCGACCTCTCCGGCAACCCGACGCTCGTCGACGCCGTGCAGAAGGCGAAGAAGACCTCGGTGCCGAACGACAACATCGACCGCGCGATCAAGCGCGGCGCCGGCCTCACCGGCGAGGTCATCGACTACACGACGATCATGTACGAGGCCTACGGCCCCAACGGCATCGCCCTGCTCGTCGAGTGCCTCACCGACAACAAGAACCGCGCCGCGGCGGACGTCCGCACCGCGATGACCCGCAACGGCGGCACCATGGCCGACCCGGGCAGCGTCGCCTACAACTTCGCGCGCAAGGGCGTCATCTCCGTGCCCCACGGAGAGAGCGTCACCGAGGACGACGTGCTCGGCGCGGTCCTCGACTTCGGTGTCGACGACGTGCTCGACCACGGCGAGAGCTTCGAGGTCCGCGTCGAGCCGAGCGAGCTCATCCCGGCCCGCTCGGCCCTGCAGGAGGCGGGCATCGACTACGACTCCGCCGACATCGAGTTCGTCGCCTCCCTCCAGGTCGAGGCCGACGCCGAGACGGCTCGCAAGGTCTTCCGCCTGATCGACGCGCTCGAGGACTCGGACGACGTGCAGAACGTCTACACCAACCTCGACATCACGGCAGAGGTGCGCGCCGAGCTCGAGAACGAGGAGTGACGCGGTGAGCCCGGCCCGATCCCGGAGGGCGGCCTGATGCGCGTCCTCGGGATCGACCCCGGGCTCACCCGCTGCGGCGTCGGCATCGTCGACGTCTCGCGCGACCGCCGCGCGACCCTCGTGCACGTGACGGTCCTCCGGACACCGCCCGATGACGCGCTGGAGCGCCGCCTGCTGGCCCTGGGCGACGGGCTCGAGGCACTGCTCGACGAGCACCGCCCCGACGCCGTCGCGATCGAGCGGGTCTTCGCTCAGAACAACGTCAGCACCGTGATGGGCATCGCGCAGATCAGCGGCGTCGCCCTCGTCGCGGCGGCCCGGCGCGGGCTCCCGGTCGGGATGCACACGCCGAGCGAGGTGAAGGCCGCCGTCACCGGCTACGGAGCCGCGGACAAGCGCCAGGTCACCGCGATGATCCAGCGCGTCCTCCGGCTCGACGCCCCGCCGCGGCCGGCCGACGCGGCCGACGCTCTCGCCCTGGCCGTCTGCCACGCCTGGCGGGCCCCTCTCGCGCCCTCCTCCGGGTCGGCGGGAGCCGGTGCCGACGGAGCGGCGGGCGGCACAGCAGCGCAGCGGGCGTGGCGCGCCGCCGAGGCCGCGAGTCGAACGCCTGTTCGAGCATCTAGACTGACGCGGTGATCTCCTCCCTCCGCGGCACCGTCCTCTCCGCCCGCGGGAGTCTCGCCGTCCTCGACGTCCACGGCGTCGGCTACGCGGTGAACGTGACCCCGCAGCACGCGCTCGAGATGCGCGTCGGCGACGAGACCACGGTCAGCACCGTGCTCGTCGTCCGCGAGGACTCGCTCACCCTCTACGGCTTCCCCGACGAGGAGCAGCTCGAGATCTTCGAGCTGCTGATCGGCGTGACCGGCGTCGGCCCGAAGTCCGCCCTCGGCGTGCTCGGCGCGGTCGAGCCGGACCGGATCGCGCAGGCGGTCGCCGACGAGGACGACGGGGTGTTCCGGAAGGTCAGCGGCATCGGCCCGAAGACGGCCAAGCTGATCATCCTGTCGCTCGCCGGCAAGGTGACCGTCCGTCCGCGCGCCGCCCGCGGCTCCGGTCCCGCCGCCACCGCCGCGCAGAACGTGCTCGCGGCGCTCGTCGGCCTGGGCTGGCCCGAGCGCACCGCGGCCGATGTGGTCGACGAGATCCTGCTCGACGCGCAGGCCTCCGACGCCGCGAACGTGCAGGCGCTGCTCCGGCTCGCCCTCGCCCGCCTCGGTCCGGCGGCCCGCTCGTGAGCGACGAGGTGCTGGGCGCCGAGGTCGCATCGGAGGCCGAGGTCGCCTTCGAGGGCGCCCTGCGGCCCAGGAACCTCAGCGAGTTCGTCGGCCAGCGCAAGGTGCGCGGCCAGCTCGAGCTGCTGCTCAAGGCCGCGGCCATGCAGGGCCGGACCCCGGACCACATCCTGCTGGCGGGCCCGCCCGGTCTCGGCAAGACGACCCTCGCGATGATCGTGGCGGAGGAGAGCTCCTCGCCCCTGCGGCTCTCCAGCGGCCCCGCGATCCAGCACGCGGGCGACCTCGCCGCCGTCCTCTCCTCGCTGCTGCCCGGCGAGATCCTCTTCATCGACGAGATCCACCGCATGGCGCGCTCCGCGGAGGAGATGCTCTACCTCGCGATGGAGGACTTCCGGATCGACATCATGGTCGGCAAGGGGGCGGGAGCGACGTCCGTCCCGCTGGATCTCGCCCCGTTCACGCTCGTCGGCGCCACGACCCGCTCCGGCCTGCTGCCCAATCCGCTCCGCGACCGCTTCGGCTTCACCGCGCACCTCGAGTTCTACGCGGAGGACGAGCTGCGGCAGGTGCTCGCCCGGGCGGCACGGCTGCTCGAGCTCGACATCGACGCGGACGCGATCGCCGAGATCGCCGGCCGCTGCCGCGGCACCCCGCGCATCGCCAACCGCCTGCTCCGGCGGGTGCGGGACTTCGCCCTGGTCCACGGCGGACGGGCCGACGTGACCGCCGTCCGCGCGGCGCTGGAGCTCTACGACGTCGACGCGCTCGGACTCGACCGGCTCGACCGCGCGGTGATGGAGATCGTGCTGACCCGCTTCGACGGCGGGCCGGTCGGCCTGAACACCCTCGCCGTGTCGGTGGGGGAGGAGGCGGAGACGGTCGAGGCCGTCGTCGAGCCGTTCCTCGTGCGGATCGGATTGCTGACCCGGACGCCGCGCGGCCGCGTGGCGACCCCCGCCGCCTACCGCCACTTCGGCATCGACCCCCGGGGGACGGCGGCTCAGCCGCCCCTGTTCCCCGATGATCTATGATTCTCTAGGCCCGACGGGCCGCTCGATCCGCTCCGCCTCGACCTGAGGCCGCGCGGCGGATCGCCCATCCACTCCGGAAGGCCCACCCATGGATCCGACGATCATCCTGCTCGTCCTGCTGCTCGCCGTGATGATCATCTTCATGTTCCGCAACAACAAGAAGCGCCAGCGCGACGCGGAGAGCATGAAGAACAACCTCCAGCCGGGGGTGGAGCTCATGACCGGCTCCGGCCTCTTCGGCACCGTCGTGTCGATCGACGACGAGGCGAACAAGATCGTCATCGAGTCGACCCCCGGCACGCTGCTGACCATCCACCGTCAGGCGATCGCCCGCCTCATCGACCCGAGCGAGAACGCCGTCGTCGTCGAGACCGAGGACGAGGCCGACCCGCTGACCGCGACCGGCTCGCCCGAGTTCGGCGAGCGCGATTCCGCGCACCGCGACCCGCTGGTGGACCCGGTCGAGCGCGAGCGCCGCCCCGACGCGCAGTAGTCTCCTGGGCGGGCCGGGCGCATCGGCGCCCGCCCGCCCTTCTCCACGCCCGGGCGACCCCGGGCCGATCACCGTCGACCGAAGAGAAAGCTGAGCCCTGGGTGGCCGCATCAACCCCCGTCCGGAAGGCCCGCCGCTCCCTGAGCTGGCTCGGTGTCCTGATCCTCGCTCTCGTCGGACTCAACACGGCGGCCGTCCTCTGGGGCGGCGGCTCCTGGACGCCGAAGCTCGCCCTCGACCTCGAGGGCGGCACGCAGATCGTCCTGCAGCCGCAGCTGAACGACGGCGACACCGTCTCGTCGGAGCAGCTGACGCAGGCCGTCTCGATCATCCGCCAGCGCATCGACGCGTCCGGCGTCTCCGAGGCCGAGATCACGACCCAGGGCTCGAGCAACATCGTCGTCTCGATCCCGGGCACGCCCGACGACGAGACGCTCCAGCGCATCGAGGCCTCGGCGAAGCTCGACTTCCGCCCGGTCCTCGTCGCGAGCCAGGCCACCAACAGCTCTGTCGGCGGCGACGCGACGTCCTCGCCCACGCCGACGCCCGTCGATCCGTCGCTCGCGACGGAGCCGACCGCCTCGCCGACGAACGCGAGCGACCTCGCCTATCTCACGCCGGCGCTCGAGGCCCAGTACACCTCGTTCGACTGCGCGTTCCTCAACGGCCAGGACCCGAACCTCGCGCCGGCCGACCAGCCGCTCATCACCTGCGACGACAGCGGGACGGTGAAGTACGTCCTCGGCCCGGTGGAGATCACCGGCGAGGACATCTCGGACGCCTCGAACGGCCTGATGACGACCTCCTCCGGCGCCAGCACCGGCACCTGGGCCGTCAACCTCTCGTTCGACGACCAGGGCACGCAGGCCTTCGGCGCCACGACCTCGCGCCTCGTGGCGCTGCAGGGTGCGCAGAACCAGTTCGCGATCGTCCTCGACGGCCGGGTCATCTCGGCCCCGTCGACGAACGCCGCCATCACCGACGGCAACGCGCAGATCTCGGGCTCCTTCACCCAGGAGTCGTCGAAGACGCTCGCCGACCAGCTCAAGTACGGCGCGCTGCCGATCGGCTTCCAGGTCCAGAGCTCGGACAGCATCTCGGCGACGCTCGGCTCCGCCCAGCTCGCCAGCGGCCTGCTCGCCGGCCTCATCGGCCTGATCCTCGTCATCGTCTACTCCATCGCGCAGTACCGCGTGCTCGGAGCCGTCACGATCGCCTCGCTGCTCGTCGCGGCGATCGTCACCTACCTCGTCGTCACGCTGCTGTCCTGGCGGGAGGGACTGCGCCTCTCGCTCGCAGGAGTCGCGGGTCTCATCGTCGCGATCGGCATCACGGCCGACTCGTTCATCGTGTACTTCGAGCGCATCCGCGACGAGCTCCGCGACGGACGCGGCCTCGAGTCCGCCGTCGAGTCCGGCTGGCGGCGCGCGCTGCGCACGATCTTCGCGTCCGACATGGTGAACCTGCTCGCCGCGGTGGTCCTCTTCCTCCTCGCCGTCGGCAGTGTCCGCGGCTTCGCGCTCACCCTCGGGATCACGACGATCATCGACCTGATCGTGGTGGCGCTGTTCACCCACCCGATCCTGCAGCTGATGGCCACGAGACCGTTCTTCGCCGAGGGGCACAAGGCCTCGGGCCTGGATCCCCGGGCGCTCGGGGCCGTCTACCGCGGCCGTGCCGCCTTCCGTCCGCAGGACCAGGTGGTCGCCGGCAAGCGCGCCTCCGCGTCCCGTGAGGCGGCCAAGCGCCAGACCATCGCCGAGCGCAAGGCCGCCGAGGCGGCCGGCCTGCGCGACTCCAACGACTCGAACGGGAAGGACGCGTGATGGCCAGCTTCTCGCAGTTCGGAAACGACCTCTACACCGGTGCGCGATCGATCGACTTCGTCGGCCGGCGCCGCACGTGGTACCTCGTCTCGCTCGCCCTGATCCTGATCACGCTGCTCGGTACGGTCGCCCGCGGCGGCTTCAACTTCGGCATCGAGTTCACCGGCGGCTCGCAGTTCACGGTGTCCTCGCCGTCGAGCCTCGAGCAGGCGACGGCGACGGACGCGGTGACCTCGGTCGCTCCGGAGACCGTGCCGCGCGTGTCCATCGTCGGCGACGACTCCATCCGCGTGCAGACCGGCCAGCTCTCGACCGACGAGTCGACCGCGGTGCGGAACGCCCTGTCGGAGGCCTACGACGTGCCCACCGACCAGGTCGCCTCCTCCTTCATCGGAGCGGCGTGGGGCAACGACGTGACCCAGCAGGCCCTGCGCGGCCTGGTGATCTTCGTGGTCCTCGCGGCCCTGGCCATGTGGGCGTACTTCCGCACCTGGAAGATGTCGCTCGCGGCGATCGTCGCGCTCCTGCACGACCTCGTGATCGTGGCGGGCGTCTACGGCATCACCGGCACCGAGGTGTCGCCGGCGGCGGTGATCGGACTGCTGACGATCCTCGGCTACTCGCTCTACGACACGGTCGTGGTCTTCGACAAGATCCGCGAGAACACCGTGGAGGCGCTCGGCAGCACGACCCGCACCTTCTCCGAGACGGTGAACCTGGCCGAGAACCAGACTCTCGTGCGCTCCATCAACACCTCGATCGTCGCCGCCCTCCCGGTGGCCGCCATCCTCGTGATCGGTGCGTTCGTCCTCGGCGCGGGCACGCTCCGCGACATCTCGCTCGCCCTGCTCATCGGCATCATCGTCGGCACGTACTCGACGATCTTCGTCGCGGCGCCGCTGTACGCCCAGCTGCGCAGCCGGGAGCCCGAGATCTCCAAGCACGACAAGCGCGTGGAGTCGGCTCGGGCGAAGGCGACCGCTCCGGCCGCGCCGGCCGTGCAGGGCTGAGCCGTGGCCGACTACGCACAGGTCACGGCGGCCGACGCCGTCGGGCTCGTCGAGCGCGACGAGGTCTGGCTGCTCGACGTCCGGGAGCCGCACGAGTGGGCGGCGGGGCATGCTCCGGCCGCCCACCACATCCCGATGGGGGAGATCGGCGCCCGGCAGGACGAGCTCCCGGCCGACACGGCGATCCTGGTGGTCTGCCACTCCGGAGTCCGCTCCGCGATGGTGACGCAGGCCCTCGACGGCGCCGGCTACGAGGTCGCCAACGTCGACGCCGGCATGACCGCCTGGGCCGCGGCGGGCGGCGACGTGGTCGACGGCGAGGGGCGCCCGGGACGCATCGGCTGACGCCGGCGCCGTCCGCCCCGGGCGGAACGGTCATCGGCGCCGTCCGCACGGGCGATAATGGGGCGATGGAGATCCTCGCGTGACGGAAACGACGACGACGTCCTCGACCGCTGCCCTGCGCAGACTGGTCCCGCGGATCTTCTCGCGCGCGCAGCCCTCCGGTGCTGTCGACACCCTCGTCCGCACCGTCCGGATGCACCACCCCAAGAGCGACATCGCGCTCATCGAGCGCGCGTACTCGGTCGCGGAGCGGGCGCACGCGAACCAGAAGCGCCGCAGCGGCGAGCCCTACATCACGCATCCGCTGGCCGTCGCGCAGATCCTCGCCGACCTCGGCATCGGCTCGAAGACGATCGCCGCCGCGCTGCTGCACGACACCGTCGAGGACACCGACTACCAGCTCGACGAGCTCCGCGCGGACTTCGGCGACGAGGTCGCGATGCTCGTCGACGGCGTCACCAAGCTCGACAAGGTCAAGTACGGCGACAGCGCGCAGGCCGAGACCGTCCGCAAGATGATCGTGGCGATGTCGAAGGACATCCGCGTCCTGATCATCAAGCTCGCCGACCGCCTGCACAACGCGCGGACCTGGGGCTTCGTCCCCGCCGAGTCCGCCGCCCGCAAGGCCACCGAGACCCTCGAGATCTACGCGCCGCTGGCGCACCGCCTCGGCATCCAGGCCATCAAGTGGGAGCTCGAGGACCTGTCCTTCGCGGTGCTCTACCCCAAGATCTACAACGAGATCGAGAGCCTGGTGAAGCGGCGGACGCCGCAGCGCGAGGAGTTCGTGCAGAACGTCATCGACCTGATCAGCGAGGACCTGCGGGCCGGGCGGATCCGCGGTCGCGTCGTCGGCCGGCCGAAGCAGTACTACTCGATCTACCAGAAGATGGTCGTCCGCGGTCGCGAGTTCGACGAGATCTACGACCTGGTCGGCATCCGCGTCCTCGTGAACTCGGTGCGCGACTGCTACGCCGTGCTCGGCTCGATCCACGCCCGCTGGACGCCGATGCCGGGCCGGTTCAAGGACTACATCGCCACTCCGAAGTTCAACCTCTACCAGTCGCTGCACACGACGGTCGTCGGGCCGAAGGGCCGCGCGGTCGAGATCCAGATCCGCACCAACGAGATGCACCAGCACGCGGAGTTCGGCATCGCGGCGCACTGGAAGTACAAGGAGCAGATGGCCACCGGCAAGGTGCCCACCTCCGGATCGAACGACACCGACCTCGCCTGGCTCGCGCACCTCTCGGACTGGCAGTCGGAGACCACCGACCCGAACGAGTTCCTCGACTCCCTCCGCTTCGAGATCGGCGCCAAGGAGGTCTACGTCTTCACCCCGAAGGGACGCGTGATCGGCCTGCCGACCGGCGCGACCCCGGTCGACTTCGCCTACGCGGTGCACACCGAGGTCGGGCACCGGACGATGGGCGCCAAGGTCAACGGGCGCCTCGTGCCGCTGGAGTCGGCTCTGACGACGGGCGACGTGGTCGAGGTCTTCACCTCGAAGAACCCCGACTCGGGACCGAGCCAGGACTGGCTCCACTTCGTGCAGAGCCCCCGGGCCCGCAACAAGATCCGGCAGTGGTTCACCAAGGAGCGGCGCGACGAGGCGATCGAGCAGGGCAAGGACTCCATCGCCCGGGCGATGCGGAAGCAGAACCTGCCGCTGCAGAAGCTGATGAGCCAGGACACCTTCACCGAGGTGGCCAGCCAGCTGCGCTACAACGACGTCGAGGCGCTCTACGCGGCCGTCGGCGAGGGCCACGTCTCGACCCAGTCGGTGCTCGAGAAGGTCGTCTCCTCCATCCAGGGCGATCCGGAGTCGGACGAGAACGAGGTCACCCTCCCGCGCTCGCCCCGGCCGCGGAGCCGGAGCAGCGAGTCGGGCGTCCTCGTGAAGGGCGCGCCGGACATCCTCGTGAAGCTCGCGAAGTGCTGCACTCCGGTTCCGGGCGATCAGATCGTCGGATTCGTGACGCGGGGAGCCGGCGTCTCCGTGCACCAGGCGAACTGCCACAACGTGCAGGAGCTGCTGAAGGAGCCGGAGCGGATCGTCGACGTCGAGTGGGCGCCGTCCTCCAAGAGCATCTTCCTCGTGCAGATCCAGGTCGAGGCGCTGGACCGCTCGGGCCTGCTGAGCGACGTGACGCGCGTGCTCTCGGAGCACCACGTCAACATCCTCTCGGCGACGGTCTCCACCTCGAGCGACCGGCTGGCGATCAGCCGGTTCGTCTTCGAGATGGGCGACACCACCCACCTGGACCGCGTGCTGAACGCCGTGCGCCGGATCGACGCCGTCTACGACGTCTACCGGGTGAACGCGGGCTGATCCACGGGCGGCGCCTCGCCGAGCGCCGCCCGCAGCCGTCGTCCGACGATCCTCCGTCCGGCGACGGCGCTGCCCTCCTCCAGCCTCGCGAGGACGGCGTCGAGGCCGATCCGGGTGCTCCGAGAGAGCGCCCGGAGGATCCGGCCCGCGTCCTCCGTCCGGGCGAGGTCGATCAGCGTGCGAGCAGGCGACGTGACCGGCGCGCCGCCGAGGAGGACGACGTCGTCCTCGTCGAGCAGGACCTCGTGGCACCGCAGGCGGGGGTTCGACGGCGCATGTCGGCGCTTCCGCCGGTCGATCGAGGCGCTGTGCACCGGCGGCGGACGGTTCGTCGCTCCGTGCACCCACGCGGCGGAGAGACGATCGGCGACGGCGCCGCGGGGGAGCAGCGAGCGCAGGGAGGCGGCCCGCTCGGACGCCCCCAGGGGCAGGTCCGCGACGAGGAAGCCCTCGTCGAGCGCGACCAGCTCGCCGTCGAGGCGGGCGGCGCACAGCTCCGCGAGAGGGAGGTGCCCGGGGAGGAGCACGGAGGGGAGGCGCATCCGGCCATGCTGGCCGATGCGCCTCCCCTCCGGAGCGTCGCGAGCGGATCTGTGGAGGGATCCGCCGGAGCGGGTCTAGCCGATCGCGTCGAGCCAGACCTTGCGGGCGTCGAGCGCCTCCTGAGCCTGGGCGATCGCGTCGCGGTCGCCGCGCGCCTTCGCCTCGTCGAGCTCGTCCTGGAGCTTCTGGATCGCGGCGGTCAACTGCGAGGCGAGACCCTCGGAGCGGGCCTTGCGCTCCGGGTTGCTGCGGTTCCAGTGCTCCTCGTCGAGCTTGCGGACGTGCGCCTCGACCTTGCGGAGGCGGTCCTCGACGGTGCGCACCTGCTCCCGCGGCACGCGGCCGACGGCGTCCCAGCGCTCCTGGATCGAGAGCAGCACCCGCTTGGCCTTCTCGCGGTCCTGCTCCTGCAGGAGCGGCTCCGCCTCCTCGAGGAGGGCGAGCTTGAGGTCGAGGTTCTCGGTGTACTCGACGCTCTCCTGCGCGACGATCTCGGCCTTGGCTCCGTAGATCGCGTCGCCGGCGGCCTTGAAGCGCGCCCAGAGCGCGTCGTCGAACCGCTTGCCGGCACGGCCGGCGACCCGCCAGCGCTCGAGGAGCGCGCGGTAGTCCGGGATGGCGTCGGCGCCCTGGGGCACCAGCGCCTCGGCCTGGTCGATGAGCGCCTGCTTGGCCTGCTTGGCCTCGCGGTGCGCGGAGTCGAGGTCGGCGAAGAACGCCTTGCGGTTCTGCTCGATCGTGGTGCGCGCACCGCGGAACCGGCGCCACAGCTCGTTCGCGTCGTTCTTGGGCAGGCGCGGACCCTGCTGCTGGTGGTTCTGCCAGCGGGCGAAGAGGTCGTCGATCGCGGCGCTGGCCTGCTTCCACTGCGTCTTCGCCGGGTCGACCGCCGCCAGGGCCTCGGCCTCAGCGACGATGGCCTCGCGGTAGGCGAGGGCCTCGGACAGCGCGGCCTTCGACTCGGCCGCCTGCTGCTCGGTCAGATCCTCGACGGAGCCGCTCAGCGCGTCGACCCGGGTCTGCAGCGACTCGAGGTCGCCGACCGCGTTCGCCTGCGCGATGGCCGCGGACAGCGACTGCACCGTGCGGGCGACGTCTCCGGCGGGTGCGCCCCGCTTGGCGCGCTGCTCGAGCAGGGAGACCTGCCCGGCGAGCTCCGTGTACTTGCGCTCGTAGTAGGCGAGCGCTTCCTCGGGAGTCGCATCGGGGTACTGGCCGACCTCTCGCTCCCCGTCGCCGACGCGGACGTAGACCGTCCCGTCGTCGCCGACCCGTCCCCACGGCTGCTGGTCACTCATCGCTCGGAGCCTCACCTTGCTGTTCGATGTCGTGCTTCTCGGTGCCCGTCGCGTCGTCGGCCGGTGGGGCTCGACGGCCGGAGGGCCGAAGACCGCGCTCGGCCGCGAACGGGCAGTGACGACAAGCCTATTGCACTCCCCGCGCGGGCGGACCGTGACGACGCCGCGGGTGCGGCTACTGGACGGAGACGGAGGTGATGGTCACGGGCTCGGCGGGGGCGCCGTCGCCCGATCCGTCGGCCGTGCCCTTCGACACGACGTCGCTGACGAGGGCGTCGAGTCCCGAGGTGACCTGCCCGAGCACGGTGTACCCGCCGGCCGCGTCGGCGGGCAGGGTCGTGTCCTGGTAGACGACGAAGAACTGGCTGCCCTGGCTGTAGCCGTTGCCGCCCTGGCGGGCCATGGCGATGGTCCCGGCCGGGTAGACGCCGTCCTCGGGCGCGTTCTCGACGGGGCCGTAGCTGTAGCCGGGGCCGCCGGTGCCGTCGCCGTCCGGGTCGCCGCACTGGAGGACGTAGAGGCCCTCCGTGGTGAGGCGGTGGCAGGAGACGCCGTCGTAGAAGCCGGACTGCGTCAGCGAGATGAAGGAGGACACCGCCTGCGGGGCAGCGGCGCCGGCGAGCGTGATGCCCAGCGGGTCCTCGCCGATCGTGAGCGTGCCCGTCCAGTCGCGGCCCTCGGCGATGTCGGAGGAGGGGACGTCGCCGGTGTTCGACCCCGTCGCCTCGGGCGTCGGGGTCGCGGAGGAGGAGGAGGTCGGCTCGGCGACCGGGGTGCCGGGGCCGCCGGAGAAGTAGAGGATCTGGGCGACGACCGCGAGCCCGATCACGACGACGGCGGCGATCGCCGCGATCACGTTGTCGCGCACGCGCCGCTTCTGCCTCGAGCGGTGGAGGCTCTGACGGGCCTGGTAGGCCCGGAGCCGGGTGCGCGCCTCGCGGTCGTTCGACTTGCCCTGGGCCACGTGTTCCTCCGACGTCCTCGTCCGCGCGGCTTCGGCGCGGCGGCCCGCGCACGCAGGCCGCGTCGAGCCTACGAGAACCGCCGGAGGCGCGACAAACGCCGCTCCGTCGCGCCGGGCAGTCGGGCCGGGGCTCTGTCGGAGGCCGTCGTTACGCTGGGGGCATGACCATGCAGCAGGCCGGACTCCGCTCCGGGGCGACTCCGCTCGCCGTGCGGATGCGGCCGCGCAGCCTCGAGGAGGTCGCCGGCCAGCGCCACCTCCTGACGCCCGGCTCGCCCCTGGTCGCCCTCGCCGCCGACACGACGGGGGAGCGGGGAGCGGTGTCCGTGATCCTCTGGGGCCCTCCCGGCACGGGCAAGACCACGCTCGCGCAGGCGGTGGCCCACTCCAGCGGCCGCCGCTTCGTCGAGCTCTCCGCCGTCACGGCGGGCGTGAAGGACGTGCGGCAGGTGATGGAGGAGGCACTCTCCACCCGCGACCTCTACGGCACGTCCACCGTGCTCTTCCTCGACGAGATCCACCGCTTCACCAAGGCGCAGCAGGACGCACTGCTGCCCGGGGTCGAGAACGGGTGGGTCATCCTCATCGCGGCCACGACCGAGAACCCCTCGTTCTCGGTGATCGCGCCGCTGCTCTCGCGCTCGCTCCTGCTGACCCTCGAGCCGCTCAGCGACGACGACCTGGGCGTCCTGGTCGACCGCGCCCTGCACGACGAGCGGGGTCTGCGCGACTCGGTGACGCTGGAGGAGGAGGCCCGCGCGAGCATCGTGCGGCTCGCCTCCGGAGACGCCCGGCGGGCGCTGACCGCGCTCGAGGCCGCCGCCACCTCCGCCCGCTCGGAGGCCCGCGAGGCCGACCGGGTCGCCCGCGCCGCCGCCGCGGAGGACCCGCACGAGGAGGACGAGGACGACGAGGGCGCTCCCGTCGAGGCCGCCGCCGAGGAGCCCGCGCTCCCCGTCATCACGACCGAGATTGTCGCGCGCGCCGTCGACCGCGCCCTGCTGCGCTACGACCGCAACGGCGACGAGCACTACGACGTCATCAGCGCCTTCATCAAGTCCATCCGGGGCTCGGACGTCGACGCGGCGCTGCACTACCTGGCCCGGATGATCGAGGCGGGGGAGGATCCGCGGTTCATCGCCCGCCGCATCATCGTCTCCGCGTCCGAGGACATCGGCATGGCCGACCCGCAGGCGCTCGTCGTCGCGATCGCCGCGGCCGACGCCGTGCAGTTCATCGGCATGCCGGAGGGGCGCATCCCGCTCGCCCAGGCGGTCGTGCACCTGGCGACCGCCCCGAAGTCGAACGCGTCCTACTCCGCCATCGACGCGGCCATCGCAGACGTGCGCGCGGGCCGCGCGGGTCGGGTGCCGGCGCACCTGCGCGACGCGCACTACCCCGGCGCCAAGAAGCTCGGCCACGGGAAGGGCTACCGGTACCCGCACGACGCCGACCTCGGCGTCCTCGAGCAGCAGTACCTCCCGGACCCGCTCCAGGGCGCGCGGTACTACCGGCCCACCGAGCACGGCAACGAGCGCGACGTCTCCGCACGACTGGCGAAGCTCCTGCGCATCATCCGCGGCGACCGGGGCTGACCGAGCCGACCGCGAACTCGCGCGACCCGCACGGGAGGCCGTGGCCTGATAGTCTTGCGAGGTTGCCCACCGCTCTGTAGCCGAGCGGAGCAGCGCATCCCTCTGAATCGCGCAGCCCGCCACTGCGGTCACCCTTCCCCCGCACCCGCGGAGGACACGACCGCGGCGTCCGCCCTCCTCCCGGAGCCGGCGGTCGAGAGCTGCGACCGAACCTCTCAGACCTTGGAAGGACCACTGTGTCGACCACGTCCCGTACCCGCTCGAAGACGCGCCTCTCGCGCGCCCTCGGCATCCCCCTGACCCCGAAGGCCGCCCGCTACCTCGAGAAGCGTCCCTACGCTCCCGGTGAGCACGGCCGCTCGAAGCGCAAGGCCGACTCCGACTACGCGGTCCGCCTGCGTGAGAAGCAGCGTCTGCGCGCCCAGTACGGCATCCGCGAGAAGCAGCTCCGCATCGCCTTCCAGGAGGCGCGCCGCACCCAGGGCCTGACCGGTGAGAACCTGGTCGAGCTCCTCGAGATGCGCCTCGACGCCCTCGTCCTGCGCTCGGGCTTCGCCCGTACCACCGCGCAGGCCCGCCAGTTCGTCACCCACCGCCACATCATGGTGGACGGCAAGACGGTCGACCGCCCCTCCTTCCGCGTGAAGCCGGGCCAGGTCATCCACGTCAAGACCCGCTCCGAGGGCACCGAGCCCTTCCAGGTCGCCGCCGCCGGTGGACACGTCGACGTCCTCCCCAAGACCCCGGGCTACCTCGAGGTCGAGATCGACAAGCTGCAGGCGACGCTCCTGCGCCGCCCGAAGCGCGCCGAGGTCCCCGTGACCTGCGAAGTGCAGCTCGTCGTCGAGTACTACGCGGCCCGCTGAGTCCAGCCCCGCAGAGAAAGGCCCCGGTGTGCGCACCGGGGCCTTTCCCGTTCCCGGGGTCCCGATCCGGAGTGCCCGCCGCGCTCCGAGAGTCCCGCGCTGCGTCCGATCCGGCCGTCGCGCCCGAGCCGAGCGCCGGTCCCCGGGTCCGCCCCTGTCGCGGCCCGTCGGTAGGCTGGAGTGCCGCGCTGGGCGGCATCGAACGGAGGTCACCGTGACCGGTGGAGACATCGCAGGGCTCATCGCCGCGGGGGTGTTCGCGATCCTGGTGGCGATCACCGCCGTCCCGCTCTGGAAGCTCGGGCGCGTCTTCGACAGCACGAGCGAGGCCATCAAGCAGGCCAGCGACGGCCTGACGCCGATCCTCGACGAGTCGGCCTCCACCCTCCGAGAGGCCAACCACCAGCTCGCGCGGGTGGACACGATCACCAAGGACGTCGCCGAGGTCACCGGCAACGTCAACGCGCTCGTCGCTCTCACGGCCGCGACCGTCGGCGGTCCGCTCATCAAGCTCGCCGGCTTCACCGCCGGAGTCCGCGCCGTGCTCGTCGCCGGACGGACGGCCGACAAGGCCGGAGCCGCGGTCGGCCGCTCCGCCGCGAAGCGCACGAAGAGGCCGCGCTCGAAGTAGCGCCGCGCCCGCGCCCTAGAATCGAACGGGTCGTCGCGCCGTCGCGCCCGCCCCGCCGCTGTGGAAGGACACCCCGTGAAGAACATCCTCCTGATCGTCATCGGGATCGGCCTCGGATTCGCGGTCGCCCACCAGGTCTCGCGCACCGAGGCGGGCGCCCGGCTCTTCGCCGACATCAACCGCACCGCGAAGGAGCTCGGCGAGGCCGTCTCCGAGGGCTACCACCAGCGCGAGGCCGAACTGAAGGCCGCCATCGGCGAGGGCTGACGCCCCGCCGCCCGACATCCGCGTCGTCACCGACCGAACCGTAACGGAACCCATGCAGACCGCAGACATCCGCAACCGCTGGCTCGACTTCTTCGGGAGCCGCGGCCACACCGTGGTCCCCTCCGCCTCCCTCGTGAGCGAGGACCCGAGCCTCCTCTTCACCGTCGCCGGCATGGTGCCGTTCGTGCCCTACCTCACCGGAGTGGTCCCCGCGCCCTACCCGCGTGCCACCAGCGTGCAGAAGTGCATCCGCACCAACGACATCGAGGAGGTCGGCAAGACGCCTCGTCACGGCACCTTCTTCCAGATGAACGGCAACTTCTCCTTCGGCGACTACTTCAAGGAGGGGGCGATCGGCTACGCCTGGGAGCTGCTCACCGGCGCCGAGAGCGACGGGGGACTGGGCTTCGACGAGAAGGACCTCTGGGTCACCGTCTACAAGGACGACGACGAGGCGATCGCGCTCTGGAAGACGATCGCGGGACTGCCGGACGAGCGCATCCAGCGCCTGGACAAGGACACCAACTACTGGTCGACCGGCCAGCCCGGCCCCGCGGGCCCCTGCTCCGAGATCTTCTTCGACCGTGGACCCGCCTACGGGATCGACGGCGGCCCGGCGACGGACGACGACCGCTACGTCGAGATCTGGAACCTCGTCTTCATGCAGTACCTCCGCGGCGAGGGCACGAGCAAGGTCGACTTCGACATCCTCGGCGAGCTGCCGCGCAAGAACATCGACACCGGCATGGGCCTCGAGCGCGTCGCCTTCCTCAAGCAGGGCGTCGAGAACATGTACGAGATCGACCAGGTCCGTCCGGTCCTCGACCGCGCCGCCGAGCTCTCGGGCCGCCGCTACGGAGCCGTCCACGAGGACGACGTCCGCATGCGCGTCATCGCCGACCACGTGCGCTCCTCGCTGATGCTGCTGTCGGACGGCGTGACGCCGTCGAACGAGGGGCGCGGCTACATCCTCCGCCGCCTGATGCGCCGCACGGTGCGCGCCATGCGCCTGCTCGGAGTGGACACCGCGACGTTCCCCGAGCTCTTCGCCGCCTCGCGCGACGCGATGGCGTCGGCCTACCCCGAGGTGTCCACGGAGTTCGAGCGCCTCTCGACCAGCGCCTACGGCGAGGAGGAGGCGTTCCTGCGCACCCTCGCAGCCGGCACCGAGATCCTCGACCTCGCGGTCCTGAAGACGAAGAAGGCCGAGTCGCCGACGCTGCCGGGCGACACCGCGTTCCTCCTGCACGACACCTTCGGGTTCCCGATCGACCTCACCCTCGAGATCGCCGAGGAGTCGGGTCTGACGGTCGACCGCGAGGCGTTCGACTCCCTCATGACCGCGCAGCGCACGCGTGCGAAGGCCGACGCGAAGTCGAAGAAGTCGGCGCTGGCCGATCTCTCGGTCTACGCCGACTTCCGCGCCCACGGCGAGACGCTGTTCACCGGCTACGACGTGCTCGACACCGAGACGCGCATCCTCGGCCTCATCGTCGGCGGGCACTCCGTCACGAAGGCGGTCGCGGGCGACATCGCCGAGGTGATCCTCGAGGCGACCAGCCTCTACGCGGAGTCGGGCGGCCAGGAGGCCGACGCCGGCCGCATCGTCGGCTCCGGCTTCGATCTCGAGGTCCTCGACGTGCAGAAGCCCGTCAAGGGGCTCATCAGCCACAAGGTCCAGGTCGCCAGCGGCGAGGTCGGAGTGGGCGACGCCGCCACCTCCGTCGTCGACCGCGACTGGCGCCGGGGCGCCACGCAGGCGCACTCGGGCACGCACCTCATCCACGCCGCGCTGCGCCAGGTGCTCGGCCCGCAGGCGCACCAGTCCGGCTCCTACAACAAGGCGGGCTACCTGCGCCTGGACTTCTCGTGGAACCAGGCCCTCTCGCTCGAGACCCGCAGCGAGATCGAGGAGATCGCCAACACGGCGATCCGGGACAACCTCGAGGTCGTCACGCGCGAGCTCCCGATCGACGAGGCGAAGGCGCTCGGCGCGATGGCCCTCTTCGGCGAGAAGTACGGCGACGTCGTCCGCGTGGTCGACATCGGCGGGCCCTGGTCGCGCGAGCTCTGCGCGGGCACCCACGTCGGGCGCTCGTCCGAGGTCGGCGTGATCAGCCTGGTCAGCGAGTCCTCGGTCGGATCGACCAACCGCCGCGTCGAGTCGCTCGTGGGCCGCGAGGCCTTCCAGGAGCTCGCCGCCGAGCGCGCCCTCGTCAGCACGATCTCGTCCTCGCTGAAGACCCCGCGCGAGCAGCTCCCCGAGCGGATCGGCGAGCTCGTCGCGAGCCTCAAGGCCGCTGAGAAGCGGATCGCCGCGTTCGAGGCCAAGGCCCTCGCCGACCGGGTGCCCGCCCTCGCCGCGACCCGCCGCACCGTGGGCGGCACGACCGTCGTCGCCGAGAGCATCGGCTCCGCCGGATCGACGGACGAGCTGCGCTCCCTCGTGACCTCCGTCCGCGAGCGGCTCGGCCAGGAGCCGGCCGTCGTCGCGCTCGCCGCCGACGTCTCGGGCAAGCCCGCGGTGATCGTCGCCACCAACCAGGCCGCCCGCGACCAGGGCCGCCGCGCGGGTGCGCTCGCCAAGCGCGCCGCCGGGATCCTCGGTGGCGGCGGAGGCGGCAAGGACGACCTCGCCCAGGGCGGCGGCTCCGACGTCTCCGCCATCGGCGCGGCGCTCGAGGCCGTGGTGCAGGAAGCGACCAGCTGAATGGGCCGGTTCGGCGTCCGGCTCGGCATCGATGTGGGCCGGGCCCGCATCGGGGTCGCCCGCTGCGACGCCGACGGCCTGCTCGCGGTGCCCGTCGAGACGGTCGCGCGGGCGGGCACTGACGGCGGATCCTCGGACGTCTCCCGGATCGCGCACCTCGCCGCCGAGTACGATGCCCAGGCGATCATCGTCGGACTGCCGTTGTCGCTGTCGGGGGCCGAGACGGCCTCGACGGAGGACGCGCGCGGATTCGCTCGACTGCTCGCCGAGGCGGTGCCCACCGCTCCGGTGCGGCTCGTCGACGAGCGGCTGTCGACGGTCACCGCTCAGAGCGCCCTGCACCGCTCCGGACGCACCACCCGCGGCTCCCGAGCCGTGATCGACCAGGTCGCCGCCGTGGTGATCCTGCAGCACGCCATCGATTCCGAGCGCTCGGCCGGCACCCCGGCCGGGGTCCTGCTCGAACCGAACGAAGGACCTCCTCGTGACCGACGTCCCCCCGAGCCGCCGCGACGCCCGCGCCGCCGAGCAGGCGCAGCCGACTCCGCCCGACCCGACTCCGGAGCAGCAGCCCGCGCCGACTGAGGCGCACGATCCGCTGGGCCGCCTCTTCACCGGGCCCGACGTGCCCGAGCCCCGTGGCCGCGACGACGCGGCCGCGTTCGACCCGGACGCGCGCCCGAAGCGTCGCCGCGCGGCTCGCGCGACGGGCGGCGCGAAGAAGCGCCGCAGCCGCCGCGGGCTCATCGGCGGGCTTCTGGCCTTCGGCGTCTTCGCCGCGCTCGTCGCCATCGCCGTCACGATCTTCCTCGAGCCCGTGCGCGGCCTGTTCGCCGAGCCCGAGCCGACCGACTTCACCGGCACCGGCTCGAGCGAGGTGCTGTTCACGATCCACCAGGGCGACGGCGGCAGCGACATCGCCAACAACCTCGTCTCGGACGGGGTCATCAAGTCGTACGACCCCTTCTACGACCTGCTCCTCGCCCAGAGCCCTGAGCCCGTCTTCCAGCCCGGCGCGTACTCGCTCAAGGCCGAGATGAGCGCCAAGGCCGCCTTGTCGGCGCTGCTCGACTCCGAGTCGACGCGCCTCGCGAACACCTTCGTCATCCCCGAGGGGACGGCGCTCAAGGAGGCGCTGCCGCTCATCGCGGACGGTACCGGGGTCGCGCTGACGGACCTCGAGGCGGCCGCCGCCGACTGGGGCTCGTTCGGGCTCCCGGCCGGGGCGACGAGCCTCGAGGGGTTCCTGTTCCCCGCGACGTACGACATCGACCCGTCGACGCCGGCGCACGACATCCTGAAGACCCTGGTCGACCGGATGTACCAGTCGCTCGACCAGGCCGGCGTGCCGGTGGACGACCGCTACCGCGTCGTGGTGTTCGCGTCCCTCGTGCAGCGCGAGGCCCGCGTCGCCGAGGACTTCCCGAAGGTCGCGCGCGTGTTCCAGAACCGCCTCGACCAGGGGTGGCGCCTGCAGTCGGACGCGACCGTGGCGTACGGCACCGGCGCGACCGACCGCGTCTCGACCACGGACGCCGAGCGGAACGACGCCGGCAACGTCTACAACACCTACCAGCGCGACGGTCTGCCGCCCGCGCCGATCTCGAACCCGGGGGACGTGGCGATCGACGCGGTCATGCACCCCGCGGACGGCACCTGGATGTACTTCGTCACGGTGAACCTCGAGACGGGCGAGACGGTCTACTCCACCACCGACGCCGAGCACAACGCGGCCGTCGACCAGTGGCAGGCCTGGATGCGGGACCACCCGGAGTACCAGTGACGGCCGCCGGGTACCGCCTCGCGGTCCTCGGCGCGCCGATCGCGCACTCGAAGTCGCCCGCGCTGCACGCGGCCGCCTACCGGGTGCTCGGACTCGACTGGAGCTACCGCGCCGTCGAGACGACGGAGGCGACCCTCTCCGAGGTCGTGTCCGGCGAGCCCTGGCACGGCCTGTCGCTGACCATGCCGCTCAAGCACGCGGTGCGCCCGCTGCTGGCGGAGGAGGACGCGGTCGCCCGGGTCACCGGCGCGGTCAACACCGTGCTGGTCGACCGCTCCGGCCCGGCACCCCGCCTCCGCGGGTTCAACACCGACGTCGCGGGCATCGTGCGCGCCCTCGCCGAGGCGGGCGTCGTCTCGGCGGAGCGCGTCCAGGTGCTCGGCGGGGGAGCGACCGCCGCCTCCGCCCTGGCCGCCGCCGCCGAGCTCGGCGCGGCGCGGGTCGACCTCGTCCTGCGGACGGCGTCGAGGGCCGTCGAGCTCGCTCCGCTCGCGGAGTCGCTCGGCGTCCCGCTCTCGGTCCGCTCCTTCGCCGACTGGTCCACCGGAGCGCCGCTGGTGATCTCGACGCTCCCCGGCGGAGCGGCGGACGGCCTCGACGTGCCCGACGCGGCGGTCGCGGGCTCGACCCTGTTCGACGTGGCGTACTCCCCGTGGCCGAGCGCGCTCGCCCGGCGCTGGGAGCAGGGCGGCTCCCCGGTCGTCTCCGGGCTCGGAATGCTGCTCCACCAGGCACTCGTGCAGGTGCGGATCTTCGTCGGCGGCGACCCGGCCCTGCCTCTCGATCGTGAGGACGAGGTGCTCGCGGCGATGCGCCGAGCCATCTCGACGGGTCCGGCGCACTGACCTCGTGTGCCAGAATCGGAGGATGCTCCGTTGGCTCACGGCCGGGGAATCCCACGGTCCCGAACTCGTCGCCGTCCTCGAAGGACTGCCGGCGGGCGTCCCTGTCTCCCTCGACGACATCCGCGCCGATCTCGCGCGTCGGAAGCTCGGCTACGGCCGCGGAGCCCGGATGAACTTCGAGCAGGACGAGCTGACGATCTCCTCCGGCGTCCGGCACGGAGCGACGATGGGCAGCCCCATCGCCCTGCGCATCGGCAACACGGAGTGGCCGCGCTGGGTCGACGTCATGTCGGCGGAGCCCCGTGACCCCGAGAGCCTGCCCAAGGGCCGCGGCGCCGCGCTCACACGGCCCCGCCCGGGCCACGCCGACCTCGTCGGGATGCAGAAGTACGGCTTCCCCGAGTCCCGCAACGTGCTCGAGCGCGCCTCCGCCCGCGAGACCGCGGCCCGCGTCGCCCTCGGCGCCGTCGCCCGCCGCTTCCTCGGCGAGCTCGGCGTCTCGCTCGTCAGCCACACCCTCGCCATCGGGCCGGTCCGCGTGCCCGAGGGCTCGCCGCTGCCCGGCCCGGCCGACGTCGCCGCCCTGGACGCGGATCCGCTGCGCTGCCACGACGCCGCGACCAGCGCCCTCATGGTCGCCGAGGTGGACCGCGCCCACGACGACGGCGACACGCTCGGCGGCGTGGTCGAGATCCTCGCGTACGATCTCCCGCCCGGACTCGGGTCCTACGTGCACTGGGACCGTCGTCTCGACTCCCAGCTCGCGGCGGCCCTGATGGGGATCCAGGCGATCAAGGGCGTCGAGGTCGGCGACGGCTTCCTCACCACCACCCGCCGCGGCTCGGAGGCGCACGACGAGCTCTTCCAGTCCGCCGCCGGCATCTCCCGGTCCAGCGACCGGGCCGGCGGCACCGAGGGCGGGATGAGCACGGGGACCGTGCTGCGGGTCCGCGCCGGCATGAAGCCGATCGCGACCGTGCCGCACGCGCTGCGCACCGTCGACGTCGCCACCGGCGAGGCGGCCGGCGCTCACCACCAGCGCTCCGACGTCTGCGCGGTGCCGGCGTCCGGTGTCGTCGCGGAGGCGATGGTCGCCCTGGTGCTCGCGAACGCCGTGCTCGAGAAGTTCGGCGGCGACAGCGTCACCGAGACCCGCCGCAACCTGCAGGGCTACCTCGCCGCCATCCCCGACGAGCTCCGCACGGCTGCCGCGAGCGACCCGGCTCTCGGGCTCGCCTGATGGCCGCGTCCTCGGCGGCCCGCTGATGGCGGGTCACGATACCGGCGCGGCCCGCGCCCGCCTCGTCCTGATCGGCCCGATGGGCGCCGGCAAGACGACGATCGGCAAGCGGGTCGCGAAGGCGCTGAGCGCCGGGTTCGTCGACTCCGACGCGGAGTTCGTGCGCACCCACGGCCCGATCGCCCCCTACTTCGACGCCCACGGCGAGCCGGCCTTCCGCCGGGAGGAGCGCCGTGTCGTCGAGCGCGCCGTCCGTCGCGACGTGGTGCTGAGCCTCGGCGGGGGAGCGGTGCTCGATCCCGCGACGCGCGCCGACCTCGCGGACGTCCCCGTCGTGCTCCTCACCACCACGGCCGAGGCCGTCCGCGACCGGCTCGGCTCCGGCTCCCGCCCGCTGGTGCGCGGCGGGGTCGGCGACTGGGTCCGCATCTTCGACGAGCGGCGCCCGGTGTACGAGTCCCTCGCGGACACCGTGGTCGACACCTCCCGGCGGCCGATCACCCTGATCGCCGCCGAGATCGCGGAGTGGGTGCGCGCGCAGCGCCCCTCCGCCACCCCTGCACCATCGGACCCGGCGGCCACGAGCCGCCCGAGCGGAAGACAGTCATGAACGACGGCACCACCGCCATCCCCGTCGCCGGAGAGAACGGCTACGACATCCACGTCGGGCGCGGACTCCTCGACGGCCTCGCCGACGCGATCGGCCCCCGGGCCGCGAAGGTGCTCATCGTGCACCCGCCGACCCTCGCGGTCCTCGCCGCCGAGATCCGCGAGAGCCTGCTCGAGCGCTACGAGGTGCTGCTCGCCGAGGTCCCGGACGCCGAGGCCGCGAAGCGCGTGGAGGTGGCGGCCTTCTGCTGGCAGGTGATGGGGCAGTCGGACTTCACCCGCACGGACGTGGTCGTCGGCTTCGGCGGCGGCGCGATCACCGACCTGGCCGGCTTCGTCGCCGCCACCTGGCTCCGCGGGGTCGACCTGGTGCAGGTGCCGACCACCGTGCTCGGGATGGTCGACGCGGCCGTCGGGGGGAAGACCGGCATCAACACGGCCGAGGGCAAGAACCTCGTCGGCGCCTTCCACGCACCGCGGGCGGTCGTCGCCGACCTCGACGTGCTGACCAGCCTCCCGCGCAACGAGATCCTGGCCGGCTTCGGCGAGATCGTGAAGTACGGGATGATCGCCGAGCCGCGCATCCTCGACATCATCGAGTCCGACATCGACCTGGCCACGGACCCGACATCGGAGGAGTTCCGCAGCCTGGTCGAACTGTCGATCGGGATCAAGGCGCGGGTCGTCGGCGAGGACTTCACCGAGAAGGGCCTGCGCGAGATCCTGAACTACGGGCACACCCTCGGGCACGCGGTCGAGCACGCCGAGCGCTACCAGTGGCGCCACGGCGCGGCCGTCTCCGTCGGGATGATGTTCGCGGCCGAGCTCTCGCGCCTGACCGGATCGCTCAGCGACGCGGTCGTGGACCGCCAGCGCCGGGTCCTCGAGTCGCTGACCCTGCCGACGAGCTACCCGCTCGGACGGTGGGAGACGCTCCTCGCCGCGATGCAGCGCGACAAGAAGACCCGCGCGGGGATGCTCCGCTTCGTGGTCCTCGACGACATCGCCCGCCCGAGCATCCTGCAGGGGCCGGAGACGTCGCTGCTGTTCGCGGCGTATCAGGAGATCGGATCGTAGGTCCGGCTCGGCTGAGTCCGGGCGGCGCCGTCAGCCTCCGCCCAGGGCGGCCCTCCGCGCCTGGGCGTACTCGGCGTCGGTGATCGTGCCCGCCGCTCGCAGCGCCTCCAGCTCGGCGAGCCGGTCCGCCAGCGAGCGGGCGGAGCCGGGACCCTCGCGCGCGAAGCGGGCTGCGACGTCGGTCCGAAGGGTCAGCGGATCCACTCCGAGCGAGCGCGCCCGGCGCACGTTCACGACGATCAGCACCACGACGAGCACGATCACGACGGCGATGACGATCGGCACCGCGGTGAACGCGATCGAGTACCAGGGCGGCACGACGGTGTCGGCGGGAACGGCGTCCCTGTGCTCCTCCTCGGGTCGGTCCTCCACCGTCTCGCGCTCCGGCGGACCGGTGGGGCGATTCGCATGCGGCGTCCAGACTCCTCTGCCGACGGGGCCGCGTCGACTACACTCGACGGGTCAGCCGGACCGGCCGATATCGCCGCGCCCGCGTACCGGGCTCGCCGGCGCAGACTTCCACCGAAACGGATCCCCCTTCGCATGGCCTCTACCACCGACATCAAGAACGGCACCGTCCTCAGCATCGACGGCCAGCTCTGGAACGTCATCGACTTCCAGCACGTCAAGCCGGGCAAGGGCGGCGCCTTCGTCCGCACCAAGATGAAGAACGTCCTCACGGGCAAGGTCGTCGACAAGACCTTCAACGCGGGCGCCAAGATCGACACGGCCAACGTCGACCGCCGCGACTTCCAGTACCTCTACCGCGACGGCGCGGACTTCGTGTTCATGGACACCAGCGACTACGACCAGATCACCGTCCCCGAGGCGGTCGTCGGCGACGCGGCGAACTTCATGCTCGAGAACCAGAACGTGACCCTCGCCCTGCACGACGGCGACCCGCTCTACATCGACCTCCCCGCCTCGGTCGTCCTCGAGATCACCTACACGGAGCCGGGCCTCCAGGGCGACCGCTCGACCGGCGGCACCAAGCCCGCGACGGTCGAGACCGGCTACCAGATCCAGGTCCCGCTCTTCCTCGAGCAGGGCACGAAGGTCAAGGTCGACACCCGCACGGGCGACTACCTCGGCCGCGTCAGCTGAGCCGGGCCTCCCGTGAGTGCTCGCACGAAGGCGCGCAAGCGCGCCCTCGACATCCTCTACAACGCCGACGTCCGGCAGATCAGCTTCGCCCAGTCGCTGCGCGCCGAGGCCGAGCGGGCGGCGAACGAGCCGGCCCGCGAGGCCTCGTGGCTCTACGCCCGTGAGATCGTCGACGGGGTCATCGACCACGCCGACGAGATCGACGAGCTGATCGCCCGGCTCGCCCAGGGCTGGACCCTCTCGCGCATGCCCTTGGTCGACCGCGCGATCCTCCGGATCGGGGTGTGGGAGATCCTGCACAACGACGCGGTGCCCGACGGCGTCGCCATCTCGGAGGCCGTCGAGGCCGCCACGTCGCTGTCGACCGACGACTCGGCGGGCTTCATCAACGGGCTCCTCGCCTCCGTCGCGGAGTCCCGCACGACGGCCTGACCCGCCCCGAAGACCTGCTCGGCCCGCTGGATCCCCGTGATCGGGCGGGCCGAGGTCGTTCCCGGGGAGGCCGTCCGGCGGGCCGCGCGACGGCCCCTATACTCGACACGGCTTTTCCTTTAACAGCCGTCCTGTGAGGCGGGGAAGGAGGTCGGTGTGACGGCACGAATCGTGCTCAACGGCGCTGACATCACGCGAGCGCTCACGCGCATCGCCCACGAGATCCTCGAGTCGAACCGCGGCCCCGAGTCGCTGGTCGTCCTCGGCATCCCGACGCGCGGCGTCGCCCTCGCGAGGCGCATCGCCGAGACGATCGCGCGGATCGAGCCGGACGGTCCCCCCGTCTTCGCCGGCTCCCTCGACGTGACCATGTACCGCGACGACCTCTCCCGGCACCCGGTCCGCACCCCCGCGCGCACCGCCGTCCCCGCGAGCATCGACGGCCGGACCGTGGTCCTCGTCGACGACGTCCTCTTCTCGGGCCGCACCATCCGCGCCGCCCTGGACGCCCTCAGCGACATCGGCCGTCCGCGAGCCGTGCGGCTGGCCGCGCTGGTCGACCGCGGACACCGCGAGCTCCCGATCCGGGCGGACTTCGTCGGCAAGAACCTGCCGAGCAGCCTGAGCGAGCGGATCAACGTCCGGCTCGTCGAGACGGACGGTGAGGACCTGGTCGCGATCGAGTCGCAGGCCACCGGCGAGGAGACGGCTCCGTGAAGCACCTGCTCTCGACCCGGGACCTCGACCGCGCGAGCGCGATCGCACTCCTCGACATCGCCGAGGACATGGCGGACGTGCAGAACCGCGAGGTCAAGAAGCTGCCGACCCTGCGCGGGAAGACCGTGGTCAATCTCTTCTTCGAGGACTCCACCCGCACGCGGATCTCGTTCGAGGCGGCGGCGAAGCGGCTCTCGGCCGACGTCATCAACTTCAGCGCGAAGGGCTCCAGCGTCTCCAAGGGCGAGAGCCTGAAGGACACCGCGCAGACGCTCGCCGCGATGGGCGCCGACGGCGTGGTCATCCGCCACAGCGCCTCCGGAGCCCCCGCGGTTCTTGCGGCGAGCGGCTGGATCGACGCGTCGATCCTCAACGCCGGTGACGGGACCCACGAGCACCCGACCCAGGCGCTCCTGGACGCGTTCACCATCCGCCGGCGCCTGCACGGCGCCTCCGCGTCCCGCGGCAAGAGCCTCGACGGCGTCGCGGTCACGATCGTGGGCGACGTCCTGCACTCGCGGGTGGCGCGCTCGAACGTCTGGCTGCTGACGGCGCTGGGCGCCGAGGTGACCCTGGTCGCACCGCCGACCCTCGTGCCGGTCGACACGCGCGACTGGCCCGCGACCATCCGCTTCGATCTGGACGAGGCGATCGACACCGGGCTCCCCGACGTCGTGATGCTCCTGCGCATCCAGCTCGAGCGGATGTCGAGCGGGTTCTTCCCCAACGGCCGGGAGTACGCGCGGATCTGGGGCCTCGACGACGAGCGGCTCGCCCGGCTGGGTCCCGATACCATCGTCATGCACCCCGGACCCATGAACAGGGGCGTCGAGATCTCCTCGGCGGCCGCCGATTCGAGCCGCTCCACGGTGCTCGAACAGGTCACGAACGGAGTGTCCGTCCGGATGGCCGCGCTCTACCTGCTGCTGTCCGGCGAACGGGAGGTCCACTGATGAGCACTGCCCAGCCGCTTCAGAGCACGGCGCCGGAGCGGATCCTGATCTCGGGAGCGACGCTCGCCGACGAGTCGACCGCCGACCTGCTGATCGACGGGGGCGTGATCGTCGAGATCGGCGCCGACCTCGACTCGCGCGGGGCCCGCGTGATCGACGCCGACGGCCTGCTGGCGCTGCCCGGCCTGGTCGACCTGCACACCCACCTGCGCGAGCCGGGGTTCGAGCAGAGCGAGACGATCCTCACCGGCACGCGAGCTGCGGCCGCCGGAGGCTTCACCGCCGTCTTCGCGATGGCGAACACCTCGCCGGTGCAGGACACCGCGGGCGTGGTCGAGCAGGTGCAGAGCCTGGGCGAGGATGCCGGCTACGCGACGGTCCGCCCGATCGGCGCGGTGACCGTGGGTCTGGCGGGGGAGTCGCTCGCCGAGCTCGGCGCGATGGCCCGCAGCCGCGCGGCCGTGCGGGTCTTCTCGGACGACGGGAAGTGCGTCTCGGACGCGCTGCTGATGCGCCGCGCTCTCGAGTACGTCAAGGCGTTCGACGGAGTCGTCGCCCAGCACGCGCAGGAGCCGCGGCTCACCGTGGGCGCGCAGATGAACGAGGGCGCCGTCTCCAGCGCCCTCGGCCTGCAGGGCTGGCCCGCCGTGGCCGAGGAGGCGATCATCGCCCGCGACGTGCTCCTCGCCGAGCACGTGGGCTCCCGCCTGCACGTCTGCCACGTCTCGACCGCGGGCTCGGTCGACGTCATCCGCTGGGCGAAGGCCCGGGGGATCGACGTGACCGCCGAGGTCACCCCCCACCACCTGCTCCTCACCGAGCAGGCCGTCGCCGGCCAGGACGGGCCGAGCTACGACGCCCGCTTCAAGGTGAACCCGCCGCTGCGCCGCGACGAGGACGTGCTCGCCCTCCGCGAGGCCCTCGCCGACGGCACCATCGACATCGTCGCCACCGACCACGCGCCGCACCCGGTCGAGGCGAAGGACTGCGAGTGGGACGCCGCGGCGTTCGGCATGGTCGGCCTCGAGAGCGCGCTGAGCGTGGTGCACGCCGCCGTCGTCGAGGACGGGCGGATGAGCTGGTCCGACGTCGCGCGCGTGCTCTCCTCCGCCCCCGCCCGCATCGGCCGGCTCGACGGCTACGACCGCGGCCTCGCCGTCGGGGCCGCCGCGAACGTCGTGCTCTACGACCCGGAGGCGCGACGCCGCTTCTCCGTCGAGGACCTGCGCGGCCGCAGCGGCAACTCCCCGTACCTCGGTCGCGAGCTGCCGGGCCGCGTCGTCGCCACCCTTCACCGGGGCTTCCCGACCGTGCTGGACGGCGAGCTCGTCGACGCGGCGGTCGTCGCCGCCTCCGCGAAGGCCTCCCGTGGATAGGGCCGCGATCACGATCGTCATCGCCGCGGTCGTCGTCCTCGTCTTCGTCGGCATGCTGCTCTCCTGGCGCGCGCGGCGCCTCCGCTCGGCCGCCCTCGCGCCGGAGCCCGTGCCCGCATCCTCGCTGGGCGCCGAGGTCGAGCGCGTCGACCTCCCGTACGTGGCCACGACCCGCTTCGAGCAGCCGCTCGAGCGCGTCGTGCTGCCGGGGCTCGGCTTCCGCGGCAACGCTGTGCTGCGCCTCCACGAGCGCGGCGTCGTGATCGCCCCCGTCGGCGAGCGCGAGACGGTGATCCCGGCCTCCCTCCTGCGCGGAGCGGGCCAGGGCAGCTACGTGATCGACCGCGTCGTCGAGGAGGGCGGCCTGCTCGTGATCTCCTGGTCGCCCCGCGGCGACGAGACCGTCGACAGCTACCTCCGCGTGGCCGAGCCCGCCCTCCGGGCGCACCTGGTCGCCGAGCTGCAGCGCCTCGCCGGCCCCCGTTCCTCCCCCTCCCAC
>NZ_PSWQ01000018.1:0-41308 GCF_002932915.1 Rathayibacter sp. RFBD1 | reverse complement strand
GCACATAGCCGGGGTATAGCCTTCAAGGCTGCCCGGAGCTCTTCGGCCCGGTGGCACCTCCCGCCTCCCCTGCCGGGTGGGCGGGGAGGCGGGAGGTGCCACCGGGCCGAAGAGCTCCGGGCAGCCTTGAAGGCTATACCCCGGCTATGTGCTCCGTCCAGCGGCCGCCGCGATCCGGCGGTTCCCCCCGCCTCCGCCGTCAGCGGACGCGGACCGAGAGGCAGGTGACGCAGCCCTCGAGCTTCTCGAACTCCGAGATGTCCACGGTCAGGACGCGGTAGCCCAGGCTCCGCAGCAGCTCGGCGCTCCGGGGAGCGGAGGCGGCCATCAGGAGTGTGTCGTCGTCGAGGACGACCACGTGGGCGCCCGCCTCCTCGGGCATCGGCAGGAAGGAGGGGAACAGGCGCGGCTCGTCGACGACCGGCTCCCAGCCGATGACCGTGCCGTCGGGCAGCGCGGTCACGGCGCTCTTGAGGTGCAGCACCTTGGTCAGCGGGACCGCGACGACGTCGTACCCGCGGGGGCGGAGGATCGCGCGCAGCTGGGCGACCCCCGCCGCGTCGGTCCGGCCTCCGCGGCCGACGTAGACCGTCGATCCCACCTTGAGGACGTCGCCGCCGTCGAGCGTGCCCGGCTCCTCGATGCGGTCGACCGTCAGGCCGAGGGCGCGGACGGCCTCCTCGGCGCCCGCCGTCTCTCCGCGGCGGGACTCCGCTCCGGACCGGGCGATCACGGCGTGGTCGCCGAAGACGACGACCGCGTCCTCGAGGAAGACGGAGTCGGCGAGTCCGGGCGCCGGTGCGGCCTCGACCGTCTCCCAGCCGGCCCGCTCGAGCAGGTCGACGTACGCCTCCCACTGCTGCTGGGCGCGCTGCTGGTCGACGGGGACGCGCTCGAGGTGGGTGAGCTCGCCCGCCGAGAGGTCGGCGGCCGGGGCCCGGACGATCGCGATGCGGCGGTCGGTGACGACGGCGGCCGGCGCGCCCGTGGTGCGGAGGCGGTTCCAGAGCGCGCGGCCGACGCTCGCCGCCGAGACGGTGAACGCGAGCAGGAAGACGAGGTTGAGTCCGGCGAAGGTCTGGAAGATGGAGGCCCAGACGGCGCCCGTGACGGCCTCGCCGGTGGCGCTGGCCTGGACGAGCGTGCCGAACACGGCTCCGACCACACCCGCGACGAGTCCCGCGAGGGCGGCGCTCCAGGTGCGTCCGAGCGTCCCCGCGACGGCGAGGACGAGGACGACCACGAAGCCGAGCACGCTCGAGAGCAGGAAGTAGGCGTTGACCTGCGGGATGGAGCCGGGCTGCAGCTGGTTGCCGATGAAGAAGGCCAGCAGGTTGGCGAGGTGCGCCACGAGCGCGGTCGCCGCGGCGGCGAGCAGCGCGACGAGGATCCGGCGGCCCGTCCCGGGCGCGCGGTCCCGGTTCGGGGCGGTGGTGGTCGCTGCGGTCGGGGTGTCGGGAGTGGACGCGGGCGTCGAGTCGGAAGGCACCCGGCGACCCTACGCGCCCCCGCCCGCGCCTCGCCTGTCGATCCCCTAGCAGCCCCCTAAGAGCCGCCCACCGCACGGCAGAGCAGTTTCAGCGGCGTCCCGTGCCCAGCGATTCCCGTGACCGGCGACGCCCCAACTCCATGGAAAGCCTCACGTCGTGACGCCGACCACGCCCCGCCGCGCGAGGAGCGGCCGGGAAACCGCCCACCGCAAGGCAGAGCCGACTCAGCGGGAATCGCGTGCCAAGCGATTCACGCGGTCGGCGACGCGACCCGCTCCGCGGAACGCTCCGTGTCGCGAAGCCGACCGCGCCCCGCAGGATGCGGCCGGGAAGACGAGCACCGCAAGGCAGAGCCGGTTCAGCGGGAATCGCGTGCCAAGCGATTCCCGCGACCGGCGACGCACCCCGCTCTACGGAACGCACCCCGTCGCGAAGCCGACCGCGCCCCGCCGCGCATGATGCGGCCGGGGAGACGAGCACCGCAAGGCAGAGCCGGTTCAGCGGGAATCGCGTGCCAAGCGATTCCGGCGACCGGCGACGCACCCCGCTCTACGGAACGCACCCCGTCGCCAAGCCGACCGCGCCCCGCCGCGCAAGGAGCGGCGGGGAAGACGAACACGCCGAGGCAGAGCCGGTTCAGCGGGAATCGCGTGCCAAGCGATTCCCGCGACCGGCGACGCGACCCGCTCCACGGAACGCTCAGTCTCGCGAAGCCGACCGCGCCCCGCCGCGCAGGGAGCGGCGGGGAAGACGAGCACCGCAAGGCAGAGCCGGTTCAGCGGGAATCGCGTGCCAAGCGATTCCCGCGACCGGCGACGCACCCCGCTCTACGGAACGCACCCCGTCGCCGAGCCGACCGCGCCCCGCCGCGCTAGGAGCGGCGGGGAAGACAAGCACCTGAGTGGCGGGCGCTCCGCGCCCGTCACTCAGTGGAAGAAGTGCCGCTCCCCCGTCGTGTACATCGTGACGCCGGCGCGGGCGGCCGCGTCGATGACCTCGGCGTCGCGGACGGAGCCGCCGGGCTGGACGACGGCCTTCACGCCGGCGGCGAGGAGCACCTCGAGGCCGTCGGCGAAGGGGAAGAACGCGTCGGAGGCGGCGACGGAGCCGGTGGCGCGGTCGCCGGCGCGGGTGACGGCGAGGTGGCAGGAGTCGACGCGGTTGACCTGGCCCATGCCGACGCCGACGGAGGCGCCGCCCTTGGCGAGGAGGATCGCGTTCGACTTGACGGCGCGGCAGGCCTTCCACGCGAACTCGAGGTCGAGCATCGTGTCGGCGTCGGCGGGCTCGCCGGCGACGAGCTGCCAGCCGGAGCTGACCTCGCCGGGGCCGCCGATGAAGCGGTCCGGCTCCTGCAGCAGCAGGCCGCCGGAGATCTGCTTGAACTCGCGCTCGACGGGGGCGTAGAAGTCGGGGAGCTGCAGCAGGCGCAGGTTCTTCTTGGTCTTCAGCACCTCGAGCGCCTCGGGCTCGAAGCCGGGGGCGACGAGCACCTCGGTGAAGATCTCCTTCACCGTCTCGGCCATGGCGAGGGTGACGGGCCGGTTCGCGGCGATGACGCCGCCGAAGGCCGACACCGGGTCGCACTCGTGGGCGCGGCGGTGGGCGGAGGCGATGGGGTCGATCGCCTTCGAGCTCGCGATCGCTATGCCGCAGGGGTTCGCGTGCTTGATGATCGCGACGGCGGGGAGCACGAAGTCGTAGGCCGCGCGGACGGCCGCATCGGCGTCGACGTAGTTGTTGTAGGACATCTCCTTGCCGTGCAGCTGCGTCGCCTGCGCGATGCCGGTGCCGTCGGGCGAGACGTAGAGGGCCGCCTTCTGGTGCGAGTTCTCGCCGTAGCGGAGGACCTGCTGCAGGGTCCCGCGGATCTCGACCGAGCCCTCGACGCCCTCGGCCGCCTCCTGCCCGGCGAACCAGGCGGCGACGGCGGAGTCGTAGGAGGCGGTGTGCGCGAAGGCGCGGGCCGCCAGGGTGCGGCGCGCGGCGAGCGTCGTGCCGCCGTCGGCGAGGGCGGTCGCGATCCCGGAGTAGTCGGCCGGATCGACGACGATCGCGACGTTGGCGTGGTTCTTGGCGGAGGCGCGGACGAGGGCCGGGCCTCCGATGTCGATGTTCTCGACCACGGTCGCCGCGTCGGCGCCGCCGGCGACGGTCTCGCGGAACGGGTACAGGTTCACCACGACCAGCTCGAACGCGGCGATGTCGAGCTGCTCCAGCTGCTCGCGGTGCGAGGCGAGCCTCAGGTCGGCGAGGATGCCCGCGTGCACGGCCGGGTGCAGCGTCTTCACGCGGCCGTCGAGCGACTCCGGGAACCCGGTGACGGCCGAGACGTCGGTGACGTCGTGGCCGGCGCCGCGGAGGGTCGCTGCGGTCGAGCCGGTGGAGACGAGCTCGACGCCGGCCGCGGCGAGCGCCGCTCCGAGCTCGAGCAGGCCGGTCTTGTCGCTGACCGAGATCAGCGCCCGGCGGACGGGGACCCGGTCGCGGTCGTCGTAGCTGCTGGGGTCGTGGGCGGTGATGCTCATGCGCGGGCGAGCTCCTCGAGGTCGACGGTTCCGTGGGCGATGTCGAGCACCGTCTGCACCAGCAGGCGACGCTCGATGGTCTTGATGCGCTCATGCAGCGCGTCCTCGCTCTCGCCGGGGAGCACGGCGAGGCTCTCCTGGGCGATGACGGGGCCCGTGTCGACGCCGGTGTCGATCACGTGCACGGTGACGCCGGTCTCGGTCGCGCCGGCGGCGAGGGCGTCGCGGACGGCGTGGGCGCCGGGGAAGAGGGGCAGCAGGGCGGGATGCGTGTTGATCATCCGCGGGCTGAGCGCGTCCACCACCACGGGCGGCAGGATGCGCATGAAGCCCGCGCAGACGACGAGGTCGGGCTCCCACTCCCGGATGCGCCCGAGCAGGGCGGCGCCCCACTCGTCGCGGGAGGAGAAGTCGCGCGGCGCGACCGTGAAGGCGGGGACTCCGCGCTCCTCGGCGTGGCGGAAGCCCTCGGCGTCGGTGTCGCTGCCGACCGCGACGATGCGGGCGGGGAAGCCCTCGTCGCCGGTGGCGTCCAGCAGGGCGCGGAGGTTCGATCCGCCGCCGGAGAGGAGCACGACCAACTTCAGCACTGCGCAAGTCTAGGGGGACGCCTCCGCCGGCGTCAGCCGCGTCGGCTGCGGCCCGCGGCGAGGCCCAGGCCCGCGGCCAGCGCGAGCTCGAGGGCGGCGACCGCCCCGACGACGAGCGGGTCCGGGCCCACCTGGGCGAGCCGCCCGGGCCCGGCGGCGCCCGCCGAGAACCAGGCGAGGAGCCCGAGCAGCAGGCCGCCGACCACGCCGATCCCGCCGGCCGCGGCGGCGCCCCAGCGCAGCAGCGAGCGTCCGTCGAGCGCCTCGATCACGCCGCGCGGCAGCCGCCATCCCGCGGCGAACCCGGCGAGCAGCGGCACGAGCAGTCCGAGGAATCCGAAGGCCGAGTCCCCTGCGGGCAGTGCGGCGAGGACCGGGATCGACGGGATCGGTCCGAGCAGCGTTCCGGCCGCGCTCACGGAGGAGCCGGTGCCGAGGGCGAAGCCCGGGCCGATCAGCCAGCTCGCCGCCCAGATCACCAGGTTCGGGAGGAACGCGAGCTGTCCGAGAGTGAGGGCCAGGCCGCCGAGAGCCTCGGCGCCGAGGCTCTCGTAGAGCGCGACGACCGAGGTGTAGTGCACGACCAGCAGCACGGCGACGAGCACCGCCGCGACTCCGACCACGCCGGCCGCGGCGAGCGCTCCCCCGCGCAGCGACGCGAGGACGAGCCCGGGCCCCGGCGCGGGGACGCGGTCGAGCGCGGAGGCGGCCAGCTCGCCGAGGGGGTCGGCCTCGTCGCTGCGGGCGGAGTGGAGCGCTGCTCCGACGAGCACCCCCAGCGCGAAGACGAGCGGCGGCAGCAGCGTCCCCTGCAGGGGATCGACGGTGGCGGCCGGGTCCGCGGATCCGAGCGAGACCAGGAGCGCGATCGCCAGGTAGGTCGCGATCGCGACGAGGACGCCGATGGCCCGGAACGGCGACTCCTGGGCGCGGCGGCCGGTGCGCGCGCCGAGCAGCACGGTGAGGAGTGCGAAGGCCAGCGGAGCGATCGTCACCGGGAAGGCGTCCGCGCCTCCGGGCAGCGCGACGGCGAGGGCGGAGTCGGGGGCCAGCGCCGCCTGCAGGTCGGCCCCGTGGCCGAGCAGCCAGGCGTCGGCGGCGACCCGCCAGAACACGCCGAAGTCGACCGTCGTGTCGTACTGCACGGCCCAGAGGACGGTCAGCGGGACGAGCGGGATCGCGATCCCGATCAGCGCCGACAGCGCGGCGTCGAAGGCGGCGAGGAGGGCGACGGTGATCCGGTTCATGGGCCTGACGAGCCTAGCGGCGGCGCGCTCGGAGGCGGGTCAGGGGCGCGCCGCCCGGCCCTCTAGTGTCGGAGCCATGACGGGGACCTCGGACGCACGGACGGAGCGCGGCCTGGACCGCCTCGTGAACTTCTCCGACGCCGTCGTCGCCATCGCCATCACGTTCCTCGTCCTCCCCCTGGTCGACGTGGTCGAGGAGGGCCGCGCGGCCGATCTGGGGTCCCTCCTCACCGGGCACTACGGCACCCTCTCCGCCTTCTTCATCACGTTCGCCGTGATCGGGCGGCTCTGGACGGTCCACCACTCCGTCTTCGAGGGCGTGGCCCGGTACTCGCCCGCGCTCGTCGTCGCGAACATCGTCTGGCTGGCCGCGGTCGTCCTGCTCCCCTTCGCGGCGAACCTGATCTCGAACGTGCTCGACACCGACGGCAGCGTCATCGCGCTCTACATCGGCACGATGATCGCGGCGAGCGCGGCGACCCTCGCGATGCAGCTCATCGTGCGCCGCGATCCGGATCTCCTGGCCCCGGGGGCGGAGCCGCGGCGCTCCCTCTCGAGGTCGCTGATCGTGATCAGCGTCCTCCTCGCGGCCCTCGTGCTCGCCGTCGCGGTGCCGGCCGTCAACATGTTCGCGCTCCTGCTGCTCCTGCTCTCGGGTCCGATCGAGCGCCTGGTGCACCGCGGGCGCCCCGGGGGACGCGCGGCCCACCGCCGGACGGAGCGTGGGCTCGACCGGCTCGTCAACTTCTCGGACGCGACCGCCGCCATCGCCATCACCGTCCTCGTCCTGCCGCTGGTGCAGCTGGCTCCAGAGGTCGCCCGGGAGGGCGGCGGAGTCCCGGCGCTGCTCGCGGAGCACCTGGACTCGGTCCTCGCCTTCGCGCTCTCCTTCGCGGTCATCGCCGTCTTCTGGATCCCCCACCACCGCGTCTTCGAGATCGCCGGGGACTACGACGGCGCCCTGGTGTGGCTGGACCTGCTCTGGCTGGCCGCGCTGGCGTTCTTCCCGTTCTCGACGAGCGCGCTGGCGCTGTTCCCGGACTCCCGGGCGACGATCGGGCTCTACATCGGCACGATGGCCGCGATGAGCGGGGCGCTGGTCCTGATCGAGCTGCGCCTCTCCCGGCACCCGGAGCTCAGGCGGCCCGGCGCAGGGCCCCTGCCGCTCGCGCCCGCCCTGCTGCCCTTCGCGCTGCTCCTCGTCGCACTGGCGCTGGCGCTGCTGGTCCCGTCGGTCGGGCTCTGGTGGCTGCTCCTGCTCCTGCTGCAGCGGCCCGTCCGGGCACTGCTCGCGCGGCGCTGATCCTCAGGCGCCGGGCGTCCAGCCCAGCTGCGGGGCGATGCGCTCGGCGACGGCGCGCAGGATGCGCCGGTGCGACTCCACCCCGCCGACCGCCGGGAGCGTCACCGTGAGCGCGTCCGCCTCCGCGAGCGCCGGATCCGCGGCGAGCGACGCGACGATCCGCTCCGGGCTCCCGACGTGGAGGGGGCTGAAGCGCATCGGGGCGGCGATGATCGACCGGTCGGCCGTGCGGGGGCGGCCCTCGTCGTCCATCCGCGCGAGGTAGCCCTCGATGAAGGGGCGGTGCGCCTCCTCGTCGGCGGCGTCGAGCAGCGGCAGCACGATGCGGCCCGCCGTCACCCTCGACGTGCGCCCCGGGTGCGCTGCGGCGAAGGCCTCGCGGTAGGCGCGGATCTGCACCGCCTGCTGCTCGGCGAACGGCAGGCCCGTCTCCTCCGTGTTGAGCGTGGACACCTGCAGGTGCATGCCCTGCTCGCCCGCTCGGACCGCGGAGGACACCGTTCCCGCCCCGTACCAGAGCCGGTCGGCGAGGCCGGGCGCGTGCGGCTGCTGGACGAGCGGAGCGCCGACCGGGACCGACATCAGGGCCGATTCCGCGACGCCGAGCACGGCGCCCGAGAGCGCCTCGCGGAGTCGCGCGATGCGCTCCTGCGCCTCCTCGCGGAAGTCGCGCTCGGCCTGCCCGAACACCCCGTCGAAGACGGAGGCGAGATGCGCGAAGCCGCTGCTGACGCCGAGGTCGAGGCGTCCGCCCGAGAGCAGGTCCACGGTCGCGGCGTCCTCGGCGAGGCGCACGGGCGACTCGTAGCGGGCGCCGATGACCGCGGTCCCGAGGCGGAGGCGGCGGGTCCGGTGGGAGGCGGCCGCGAAGAAGGTCATCGGAGACGCGAGGTAGCGCTCGAAGTGCCGCACGCGGACCCAGCCGGTGCCGTAGCCGAGCTCCTCGGCGAGCTCGAGCAGGGCCAGCCCGTCCTCGAGGCTCCGCGCGGCGTCGCCGGGCTGCTCGGGGCCCTCCGGGTACGGCACGAAGGTCAGCAGGTCGAGTCCGAGGCGGCGGGTCACGCTGCGACGCTACTCCGGCCGGACCCGCCCCGACGACGGAACGGACGGCGCCGCCCGCCGGAGCAGGGGCACCGTCCGTTCCGACGGTGGTGCGGGGAGGACGGGCGCTAGAGCGCCGCGTAGACCTCGCGGAGCAGGGCGGCCGTCTCGGAGGGCGTCTTGCCGACCTTCACGCCCGCGGCCTCGAGGGCCTCCTTCTTGGCCTGCGCGGTCCCGGCCGAGCCGGAGACGATGGCGCCGGCGTGGCCCATCGTCTTGCCCTCGGGGGCGGTGAAGCCCGCGACGTAGCCGACGACGGGCTTCGTGACGTTCGCCTTGATGAAGTCCGCGGCGCGCTCCTCGGCGTCGCCGCCGATCTCGCCGATCATCACGATCGCCTTCGTCTCGGGGTCGGCCTCGAACGCGGCGAGCGCGTCGATGTGCGTCGTGCCGATGATCGGGTCGCCGCCGATGCCGATCGCGGTCGAGAAGCCCAGGTCGCGCAGCTCGTACATCATCTGGTAGGTCAGGGTGCCCGACTTCGAGACGAGGCCGATCGGGCCCTTGCCGGTGATCGTCGCGGGGGTGATGCCCACGAGCGACTCGCCCGGCGTGATGATGCCGGGGCAGTTCGGGCCGATGATCCGGGTCTTGTTCCCCTTCTCCTGCGCGTACGCCCAGAACTCCGCGGAGTCCTGCACCGGGATGCCCTCGGTGATGACGACGAGGAGGCCGATCTCGGCGTCGATCGCCTCGATGACGGCGTCCTTCGAGAAGGCGGGCGGCACGAACGCGATGGAGACGTCGGCGCCGGTGGCCTCCATCGCCTCCTTCACGGTGCCGAAGACGGGGAGCTCGACGTCGCCGTGGGTGACGGTCGTGCCGGCCTTGCGGGCGTTGACGCCGCCGACCACGTTCGTGCCGGCCTTGAGCATCAGCGCGGTGTGCTTGGTGCCCTCGCCGCCGGTGATGCCCTGGACGATGACCTTGGAGTCCTTGGTGAGGAAGATCGACATGCTTGTTCTCTGATTCCTTGAGTCGTCGGGTCCGTTACGCGGCGGCGAGTTCGGCGGCCTTGTCGGCGCCCTCGTCCATGGTCGCGGCGAGCGTGATGAGCGGGTTGGCGGCGGCCTGGAGGATCGCGCGGCCCTCCTCGACCTTGTTGCCGTCGAGGCGGACGACGAGCGGCTTCGTGGCCGAGTCGCCGAGGATCTCGAGCGCCTGGAGGATGCCGTTGGCGACCGCGTCGCACGCGGTGATACCGCCGAAGACGTTGACGAAGACGCTCTTGACCTGCTCGTCGCCGAGGATCACGTCGAGGCCGTTCGCCATCACCTGGGCGGAGGCTCCGCCGCCGATGTCGAGGAAGTTGGCCGGCTTCACGCCGTTGTGCCTCTCTCCGGCGTAGGCGACGACGTCGAGGGTCGACATGACCAGGCCCGCGCCGTTGCCGATGATGCCGACCTCGCCGTCGAGCTTCACGTAGTTGAGGTCGTTCTCCTTGGCCTTCGCCTCGAGCGGGTCGGCGGCGTCCTTGTCCTCGAGCGCGGCGTGGTCCGCGTGGCGGAAGCCGGCGTTCTCGTCGAGCGAGACCTTGCCGTCGAGCGCGACGATGTCGCCCTCCTCGGTGAGCACGAGCGGGTTCACCTCGACGAGCGTGGCGTCCTCGCCGGTGTAGACGTCGTAGAGCTTCACCAGGACGGGCGCGACCTTGGCGATCAGCTCCTCCGGGAACTTCGCCGCGCGGGCGATCTCCTCGGCCTTGGCCTGGTCGATGCCCTGGCCGGGGACGACCTCGACGCGCGCGAGGGCGTCGGGGCGCTCGACGGCGAGCTGCTCGATCTCCATGCCGCCCTCGTAGGAGGTGAGCGAGAGGTAGGAGCGGTTGGCCCGGTCCAGCAGCACCGAGAAGTAGAACTCGCGGTCGATGCGCGCACCGCCGGCGACCATGACGCGCTTGACGACGTGGCCCTTGATGTCGAGGCCGAGGATCGACTGCGCCGCGGCGAACGCGTCCTCGGGGGTCTTCGCGACCTTCACGCCGCCCGCCTTGCCGCGGCCGCCGATCTTGACCTGCGCCTTGACGACGGTGACGCCGCCCAGCTTCTCCGCCGCGGCGCGCACCTCCTCCGGCGTGTCGGCGACGATGCCCGGGAGCACGGGGACGCCGTACTTCTCGAACAGATCACGGGCCTGGTATTCGAAGAGATCCACGCTGCATTCCCATTCCGCGCCGAGCGCGCTTGCGTTTCGAGTTCGAGGTGGCCCGGACGACGCCGGAGTCTCGGCACTGTCCCTGGGCCGCGCCGAGTCTACTCCGCACCCGCCGGGGGCTTCCCGTGCGGTCGCTCCGCGCCCGCCCGACGCCCGCCGGGGCACCGGCCCCTCCTCCGCCCGCCGCTCCCGCGTAGCGTGGAGCCATGTCGTCGGCCTCCCGCACCCCGGACGTCTTCCGCGAGGGCGTGTTCCTGCTGGCGGGCGCGCGCGCGATCCTCCTCCAGATCGCGCACCCGGCGGTCGGGCAGGGCGTCGCCGACCACTCCGACTTCGTGCACCGGGCCGTGAACCGCCTGCACGGGACGCTCTCCTACCTCTACGTCCTGCACTACGGCACTCCCGAGGACGTGCGCGCCGTCCGCCGCCGCGTGAACAGGGCACACGTGCCCGTGCGCGGCCCCGGCTACACGGCCTTCGACCCGGACCTGCAGCGCTGGGTCGCGGCGACGCTCACCCAGTCGATGCTGCAGCTCTACGAGGGCGCCTTCGGTGCGCTGAGCGAGGAGGAGGCGGACGACATCGTGCGCCGCTCCGTCGTCGTCGGCGCGGCCCTGCAGATGCCCGCGGACCTCTGGCCCGACTCCCGCACCGCGTTCGACGCCTACTGGGAGCGGGAGCTGGAGCGCCTCGAGGTCACGCCCGCGGCCCGCCGGGTCGCCCGCGACCTGCTGGGCCCGAGCATCGCCGCCTGGTACCTGCGCCCGCTCGGCCCCTACCTCCGCCTGATCACCGCCGGTCTGCTCCCGGCGGCGCTCCGCGAGCCCTTCGGCTTCCACTGGACCGCACGGCAGGAGGCGCGGTTCGAGCGGGCGCTCTCGCGCACCTTCGCCGTTTACCGCCTGCTTCCCGCGATCGTGAGGACGGCGCCCAGCCGCTACTACCTCGCCCGGGTCCGACGCGACGCTCAGAAGCCGGCCACGACCTCCCAGCCCGCGTAGGCGGCGAGCTCCAGCCCGAGCGCCTGCGCGGCCGCGCGCGCCTCGTCGATCCCGCGCTCGTCGCGCACGTCGACGGTGACCGGCACGCTGTCGCCGAACCCCGCGATCTCGACCCGCGCGCTCGTCGGACCGCTGTAGAGCGGGACGTGCGCGTCCGCGGTCCGCGCGCCGACCACTCGCGAGCCGGTCGCCTCTGCGATCACCGCGAGGGCGAACGGAGCCGTCACCACCGCATCCGTGTAGAGCGTCGCCTCGCCGCGCATCGCGCCTCCCGTCGTCCGACCCGCGGAACCGGGCCGCAGCAGTCCGACTGTAGGCAGCCGCCCGCGCCTCCCGCACCCCCTTCCGCTCGGCGCCGGGATGCGCACTCCCCGCCCGTCCGTGCTGAACATCCGGTGCGGATCGCTCGACGCGGCCGCCCGGCGGATCTACGGTGAAGCACCCGGCATCCGCCGCGGCGGTCAACGACGACTGGAGCCTTGATGAGCATCACCGAACCCCGCACGGCCGAGGCCCCCGCCGCTCCCCCGCCCGCCGCCGGCTTCGGCACCCTCTCCGTCGCGGCCATCCTGGCGGAGGCGGCGCGGCGCACCCCTGACACGATCGCCATCCGCGTCGGCGAGCAGGCCGTCGACTACGCGGCCCTCTGGCGGCAGACCCGTGCCTACGCCGGAGCCCTGCGCGCCCAGGGGATCGGACCGGGCGACCGCGTGGCCCTGCTCGTCCCGAACGTCCCCGACTTCCCCCGCGGCTACTTCGCCGTCCTCGCGCTCGGCGCCGTGGTGGTCCCCGTGCACGCCCTGCTCAAGCACGACGAGATCGCCTACGTCCTGCGCGACTCCGGAGCCGTCGCGCTCGTGTGCGCCGCTCCGCTGCTCGCCGAGGGGGCCGCCGGAGCGGACCTCGCCGACGTTCCCGTGCTGAGCGTGATGGTGCCCGACGGCACCGCCTCGCCCCTACCGCGCCTGGAGGACCTCGCCGCGGAGGCGACCCCGATCGACGGCTACGTGCCCCGCTCCCCCTCCGACACGGCGACGATCCTCTACACCAGCGGCACCACCGGCCGCCCGAAGGGGGCGGAGGGGACGCACTTCGCGATCGTCTCGCAGTCGGACGTGCTGCTGATGAACACGTTCGACCTGCACCGCGGCGACGTGGTGCTCGGGGCGCTGCCGCTCTTCCACACCTTCGGGCAGGTCTGCGCGATGAACACGGCCTTCCGCACCGCCGCGACGGTCGTCCTGGTGCCGAAGTTCGACGGCGACGCCGCGCTCGAGGCGATGATCGCCCACGGCTGCACGGTCTTCGAGGGCGTGCCCACGATGTACGTCGCCCTGCTCGACGCCGCGACCCGGCGCGAGGACCGGCCGCCGCTGCGCTACGCGGTCTCGGGAGGCGCCGCCCTGCCCGTCGCCGTGATCGAGCGCTTCCGCGAGGTGTTCGGCGTCGAGATCTACGAGGGCTACGGGCTCACCGAGACCTCCCCGGTCGCCACCTTCAACCACGTCGGAGTCCCGCCGCGGCCGGGCACGGTCGGCACGCCGATCTGGGGCGTCGAGGTCGAGGTCGCCCGCCCCGACGTGACCGACCGCGTCGAGCTGCTCCCCCGGGGCGAGCTCGGCGAGATCGTGGTGCGCGGGCACAACCTGATGAAGGGGTACCTCGGCAACCCGGCGGCGACCGCGGAGGCGGTGATCGACGGCTGGTTCCGCACCGGCGACCTGGGCACGAAGGACGAGGAGGACTACATCCGCATCCTCGACCGCACGAAGGACATGATCATCCGCAACGGCTACAACGTGTACCCGCGCGAGGTCGAGGAGGTGCTGATCGGGCACCCGGCCGTGCAGAACGCGGCGGTCTTCGGGATCCCGGACGAGCGCCACGGCCAGGAGGTGATGGCCGCGGTGATCCTCGCCCCGTCGGCGACCGCCACCGCGGAGGAGCTGATCGCCTACGCGAACGAGCATCTCGCCGCCTTCAAGTTCCCCCGCCGCGTCGAGTTCGTCGACGCCCTTCCGCTCGGGCCCAGCGGCAAGATCCTCAAGCGGGAGCTCGTCGCGCGCTACGCCGGCTGACCCCTTCCGCGAGATGCCACTCGGGTGAGCCCGCCACGGCGTGCCTCCCACTCGAGTGGAATCTCGCGGAAGGCGACCAGAGGGCACACGGGAAGGGACGGACGTCAGCCGAGCAGGGACCAGACGGTCCCGGCGAGGACGGTGCCGACCGCGGCGCCCGCGAGGACCTGAGCGGGGGTGTGCGCACCGAGGCGCACCCTCGACCAGAGCACCCAGAGGACGATGGGCACGCTGATCAGCAGGGAGAGCGGTCCGTAGGCGATCAGCACGACGACGGTGCAGGTGGCGACCACCGCCGCGTGCCCGGACAGCTTCCAGACCAGGTTGACCACGCCGACGGCGAGCACCACGGCCACCGTCACCACGCCGAACGTGGTCACCGCGGCAGGAGCGCCGAGCACGGCGAGCAGTACCAGGCCGGCCGCGATCGACACCAGCGCCAGCGCGATCGGCAGCGCCCGCTCGCGCCGGTCGGGGACGTGATGGTCGCCGTGGATCCGGCCGGTGCGCATCAGCAGGCGGATGACGAGGTAGGGCACCACGCCGACGAAGAGCGCCGCGAGCGCTCCCCAGGCGACGCCGAGCAGGGGCGGATCCGCGACGCGCGCGCCGACCACGACCGGCACGAGCACCGCGAGGACCGCCGGGGAGAACACCTCCGTCGCGAGCCGCGCGGCCGCCGATCCGGCCGCCACCGGACTAGATCTTCTCGATCGGCGCGACCTTGATCAGCAGCTTCTTCGCGCCCACCTGGTCGAAGAGCACGTGCGCGACGCGCTTCGAGCCCTCGCCCGTCACCGCGTTCACGCGCCCCTCACCGAAGTCGGTGTGCCGGATCCGGTCGCCCGCGATCAGCTCGAGGTCGCCGTTGTCGCGCACCATGCCGGTGATCCGGTTCGGGAACTCGCCCTTGGCCTTCGGCGCCGCGGCGAGCGCCTCCCGAAACTCGGTGTTCGATCGCGACTTGCCGAAGCCGGGCCGCTGAGCGTTCAGGGCCCGGGGCTGCGTACCGCCGCGCGAGGTCGCCGCGCCGGGCGACTGGCGCCACTGGATCAGCTCTCCCGGGATCTCCTGCAGGAACCGGCTCGGCATCGCGACCGACGTCTCGCCGTACTGCGCGCGGGTCATCGCGAGCGAGAGGTAGAGGCGCTTGCGGGCCCGGGTGATCCCCACGTAGAACAGCCGCCGCTCCTCGGCCGGGCCGCCGGGCTCGTTCGCCGAGATGCGGTGCGGGAGCAGGTCCTCCTCGATGCCGGTGAGGAACACGGCGTCGTACTCGAGGCCCTTCGCCGTGTGCAGCGTCATCAGCGAGACGGTGCCGGAGTCGTCGTCGAGGTCGTCGGCCGCGGCGACCAGCGAGACCTCGGTGAGGAAGTCCACGAGCCCGCCGTCCGGGTTGTTGCGCGCGAACTCCTTGGTGACGGCGATGAGCTCGTCGACGTTCTCGGCGCGGGCCTCGTCCTGCGGGTCGCGGCTGGCGCGGAGCATGTCGAGGTAGCCGCTGCGGGTGAGGAGCGCCGTCAGCACCTCGTGCACCTTCGCCTCGCCGCCCTCCCGTGCGGGGTCGAGCATCAGCGCGCACTCGTCGAGGAGGGTCGCGAGGTCGACGATCGCCTTCGTCACCTTCGGGCCCATCCCGAGCGAGCCGGCGTTGCGCATCGCCTCCCGCAGGGTCACCGCGTTGGTGTCGGCGAACGACTGCAGCTGCGCCTCCGTCGCGGGGCCGATGCCCCGCTTCGGAGTGTTCATGATGCGCCGCAGCGCCAGCACGTCGGCCGGATTCGCCACCGTGATCAGGTACGCCAGGGCGTCCTTGATCTCGGCGCGCTCGTAGAACTTCGTGCCGCCCAGGATCCGGTAGGGCAGCGCGGAGCGGATGAAGATCTCCTCCAGCGCGCGGGTCTGCGCGTTGGTGCGGTAGAAGACCGCGATCTCGTCGTAGCCCGTGCCCGCCGCGTGCAGGCGAGCGATCTCGTCGACCACGAACTGCGCCTCGTCGTGACCCGAGTAACCGGTGTAGCCGACGATCTTCTCCCCGTCGCCGCTGGAGGACCAGAGGTTCTTCGCGCGACGGTCGAAGTTGTTCGAGATGACGGCGTTGGCCGCCGAGAGGATGTTCTGCGTCGAGCGGTAGTTCTGCTCGAGCAGGATCACGCGGCAGCCCGGGAAGTCGCGCTCGAACTCGACGATGTTGCGGATGTCGGCGCCGCGGAACGCGTAGATGGACTGGTCCGAATCGCCGACGACGGTGAGCGAGGCCCCCGGGATGGAGCCGTCGGCCGTGACCGGTCCGCGGTAGGGGCGGTCGAACTGCGCCGCCGCCATCGTCGCCGGCGGCACGGGCCGGGTCAGCTCGTGGATCAGCGAGTACTGGGCGTGGTTCGTGTCCTGGTACTCGTCGACCAGCACGTGGCGGAAGCGCCGCTGGTACTTCGCGGCGACGTGCGGGAAAGCGCGGAAGAGGTAGACGGTCTGCGCGATCAGGTCGTCGAAGTCGAACGCGTTCGCCCCCTCGAGCGCCCGCGAGTAGGCCCGGAAGACCTGGAGGAACATCTCCTCGTTCGGGTCGCTGAGGTTCGCGGTGCGGGCGTAGGAGTCGACGTCGGCGAGCTCGTTCTTGAGCTTGGAGATCTTCGCGGAGGCGCTCGCGACGGTGATCCCGAGCGAGTCGGCCTCGAGGTCCTTCACGATGCGCTTGAGCAGGGCGCGCTGATCGCCCGAGTCGTAGATCGTGAACGACTTGGTCATGCCGAAGTTCTCGGCCTCGCGGCGCAGGATCCGCACGCACGCGGAGTGGAAGGTCGAGATCCACATCCCCTCGGCGCTCTGCCCCACCAGCTTCTCGACGCGCTCGCGCATCTCGGCCGCGGCCTTGTTGGTGAACGTGATCGCGAGGATCTGGCTCGGCCAGGCCTCGCCGTTGCCGAGGAGGCTCGCGATGCGCCGGGTGAGGACGCTGGTCTTGCCCGAGCCCGCACCCGCGACGATGAGCAGCGCGTCTCCGCGGTACTCGACCGCCTCGCGCTGCTGGGGGTTCAGCCCCGCGACGAGCTGCTCGTGCGCCGGGTCGGTGCGGGGCGCGTCCCCGGGGCCGCCGGGGGGACCGACGATGACCGGGGTGGCGCGGGAGTCGCTCGGATCGAAGAGGAAGCTCATGTCCCTCCGAGTGTAGATCGCCCCTCCGACACCGGGAGCGGTCAGGCGGTCCGCTGACGCGGCGCGGGCGACGTGAGCGCCCCGCCGACGTCCAGTCCGCGCCACGCGAGGGAGAAGCCGAGCACGGCGAGCGCCGACGTCGACACCGCCAGGAGCTGCAGGAGCGCGAAGGCGGTGAGGTCCTTCGTGTCGTCGGGGTAGTACTGGATGCCCTGGACGGCGAGCGCCGCGAGCAGCACCACCACGATCACCGAGCACACCAGGAGCAGCCGGTTCACCCCGCGCCGCGCGGGCCTCTTCGGCGCTCGGCCCACCTGGGCCCTGGTGGTCAGCCACGCGCAGGCGGCGGAGGCCGAGGCGAGCGCGACGAGGTCGGCCCCGAGGACGTCGCTCGCCCGATGCCAGGAGGCGGCCATCGTCAGGTTGCCGACCAGCACCACGACCGCGCCGCCCAGCGCGAGCACGACGGTCCGCGCCCGCCCGGGCACGACCATCGCCAGGGCGAAGACCACCGAGACGGCCGCCGCGGTGTGCCCGCTCGGGAAGCTGCCGCCGGTGTACCAGGAGTCGGTGTCGACCAGCTCGGGCCGCTCGAGGACCACGTTCTTGAGCAGCTGGGTGAGCCCGGCCGTGACGACGATCGAGCCGACGGAGGCGACGGCGAGCGCCGGGCGCCTCCGGATCAGCGCGATCGCCGCGACGAGCAGGGCGCCGACGACCATGGAGAGCGGGGTGACGTCCGCGAGCGCCCCCGCGGCGGCGCCGGTGGCGCGGCCGAAGACGAGGTCGGCGCCCCGGAGCCCCGAGTTCTCGACGCCCTGGCCCTGAGGGGTGAGCACGGCGAGCCAGTAGACGACGGCGACGCCGATCACGGCGAGGACGGCGGTGGTGATCCAGCGGCGGGTGATGCGCTCTCGGGTGGACACGGGGCCTCCTCTCGAGGGTCGGGCGGGCGGTGGTGAGCCGATGATGCCAGCGCAGCCTCCGCGTCCGCTCGGCACGCGCCGGAGGAGCGCCCGATCACGATCCGGATTCAGCCGCGGAGCAGACGCTCCTGCTCGGCCGCCCGCGCCTCGATCGCCAGATCGGGCTGGTCGGCGAAGACGCCGTCCACTCCCGAGCGGAGGATCATCGCGAACTCCTCCTGCCAGCCGCCGTACTCCGCCGGGTCCTTCCCGCGGCGGTGCACCTTCTCGAGGAACCGGTTCTCGGCGCGCAGCGTCCAGCAGTAGACCTCGAGCCCGGCCGCGTGGGCGTCCTCGACGAGCGGACCGGTCCCCGTCGCCCGGCCGGCCGCGTCCCGCGAGAAGAGCATGCTCTTGTCGACGCTGATCCCGTCGACGACTCCGGCGAGGTTCCGCAGTCCCGCCGGCGTGGTGAAGGCGGAGTAGGGGGCCGCGGCGGCGCCGTGGGCGGCCACGAGGTCGGGCGGGGCGCCCCGCGACTCGAGCAGGTAGATCCGGCGGGTGCCGACTCCGCGCACCGCGAGCCGCTCCAGAACGGTCTTCTCGAAGCTCTCGATCGTGAGCCGCGGGTCGCGCGGACCCCAGCCCGCGGCGGCGAGCTCCTCGCGCAGCAGCACGTCCAGCGGCAGCCCGATCCCGGCGAAGTACGTCGCGTGCTTGATCTCGGCGACGAGCCCCGGCGGAGCGAGCGGATCGTCCTCCGCCGCCCGGTCCAGCAGCGCCAGCAGCTCGCTGAAGCGCAGCAGCGGGAACTGGCCGTCGAACGTGGCGCTGGAGCTGCGCACCGCCGGCAGCCGCTCGCGGGCCCGCAGCTCCGACAGCTCGTCCCAGGTGAAGTCCTCGGTGAACCAGCCGGTGATCTCGCGGCCGTCGATCCGCTTGGTGGTGCGGCGTGCAGCGAACTCCGGGCGCTTCTCGACGTCCGTCGTGCCGGAGATCTCGTTCTCGTGGCGGAGGACGAGCACGCCGTCGCGGGTCGCCACCAGATCGGGCTCGAGCGCATCGGCGCCCAGCGCGATCGCCAGCTCGTAGGCGGAGCGGGTGTGCTCCGGTCGGTAGCCGCTCGCTCCGCGGTGGCCGATGACGAGCGGTGACTGACGCGCGGGCATGCCGCGATCCTACGGGCGGCACTGCGTGGCTCGCAGCGGAGTCGAGGTCCGCTCGAAGAGAACAGCCAGACTCTGAGAGGTGCTCTCAGATATGGTGGTGTCCATCGTCGCAGTCCTCTCGGATCCGCGGCGCACCCCGCACCCACAGCGACTCAGATCCGCGAGTTCCCTCGGAGACCAGCGCACCTGAGAGAAGAGGAACCATGGCAAGCAACAATCCGGCCTTCGGACGCCCGGAGTTCAGCAACCGCGGCTACGCCGGCCGCGTGCAGGACCTCCCGGACGTCTCTCCCGGCACGCTCGACCAGATGTACTCCCGTCCGGCCGCCGGCTCCGTCGAGACCGACCGGATGACCGTCGAGGACACCCTCGCCAAGACCGCCCTCGCCTTCGTCGTGCTCCTCGCGGGTGCGGCCGTCGGCTGGTTCGTCCCGGGCCTGATGCTCCCCGCCGTGCTCGTCGCGCTGGTGCTGGGCATCGTCAACGCCTTCAAGAAGCAGCCGTCGCCGGCCCTGATCCTCGGCTACGCCGCGACCCAGGGCATCGCGGTCGGTGCGATCTCGAAGTTCTTCGAGAGCGCGTACGCCGGAGCGGTCGTCCAGGCCCTCATGGCGACCGTCATCGTGATCGGCGTCACCCTGGCGCTGTTCATGAACGGCAAGATCCGCACCTCGCCGAAGCTCAACAAGATCTTCTTCATCGGCATGATCAGCTACGCGGTGTTCTCGCTGGTGAACCTGGGCCTCGGCCTCTTCGGCGTCGGCGGCGGCTTCGGTCTCCGCACCGGCTTCATCGGCATCGTGATCGGCCTCATCGCCGTCGCGCTCGCCACGTACTCGCTCGTGATGGACTTCGAGTTCATCCAGCAGGGCGTGCGCAACCGCCTCCCCCGCATCTACGGCTGGACCGGCGCCTACGGCATCCTGGTCACCGTCGTCTGGATGTACCTGGAGATCCTGCGCCTCGTCGCGATCTTCCGCGAGTAGCACGGCGCACCACGTCCGACGGGCGCTCGACCTCCGGGTCGGGCGCCCGTCGTCGTTCCCGGCCCCAGCGTCGTTCCCGGTGCACTGCCGGGAGCGCCTGGCACGATGGAGGGATGAGCGCCGCAGACTCCCGGATCGTCGGCCTCGACGTCGCACGCGGCCTGGCCGTCCTCGGCATGTTCGCCGCCCACCTCGCCCCCGTCGAGAGCGAGATGCTCTGGAACGGCCGCAGCTCCGTCCTCTTCGCCGTGCTGGCGGGAGTGTCGATCGGGCTGATGACGGGCGGCGCACAGCGCTCCTCGCGGCCCTGGCAGGACACTGGATCGATCCTGCTCCGCGGGCTGTACCTGCTCGTCATCGGCGTCGCCCTCACCCTGCTCGGGACGCCGATCGCGGTGATCCTGCCGCACTACGGGGTGATGTTCCTCGTCGCGGCGCTGCTGCTCTTCCTGCCGCGGGCGGTCCTCGCCCTGCTGGTCGCGGTCGCGGCGATCGCCGGGCCCCTCGCGGTCGACGCGCTGACGAGCGCCGGCGGCTCCTGGCTCTCGACCCTGTCGCCCGACGAGGCGCTCCTGGCCGCGCAGCCCCTCATCTGGCTCACCCAGTACTACCCGGTGCCGTCGTGGCTGGCGTACGTGGTCCTCGGCCTCCTGATCGCGCGCTGCGACATCCGGTCCGCGACCACCCAGCGCTGGGTCGTCGTCGGCGGCGCCGCCTCGGCCGTGCTCGGCTACGGCGGCGGGCTGCTGCTCGGGGGTCCGGAGGCGGTGGAGGCGCACGCCAGCACCACTGCCGAGCTGCTCGGGGCGGGCGGGGTCGCCTGCGTCGTCCTCGGCGCGCTGACGGCTCTTCTGCAGCGGCTGCCGCTCCTGGCGCGGGCGGCGACTCCGATCGCGGCCGTCGGTGCGATGCCGCTGACGATCTACTCGCTGCAGCTCGTGGCGCTGGCGGTGTATCTGGTCCCGTACGAGCCGTTCGACTTCGAGGCGTGGCGCAGCTGGGCGCTGCTCGGCGTCTTCGTGGTCGGCTCGATCGTCGCCGCTCTCCTCTGGAGGCGGCTCGTGGGGCAGGGCCCGCTGGAGTGGCTCCTCGCGCGCGCGTCGCTGCGGCCTCGGGGTCCGCGTGCGGCGCTGGGTTAGGGTGGCCGGATGATCACGCGTCGCGAGGCCGCTCAGCGCCTCGACATCCCCCTCGAGATGGCGACGCGGCACGGCATCCCCACCCGTCTGTCGGAGGAGGAGCTCGCCGCCCTCGAGCAGGATCCGCCCGCCTGGCTCGTCCAGTCGCGCGCGAACCGCACCGGCAGGCGTCCCGTGTGGGTGACCCTCGACTGCGCCGTCTGCGGCCGCTCCGAGGCCGCCCGCCCGAAGAAGTGGTGGCCCGAGTTCACGTTCCTCGTCTGCGAGGACCATTCCCCCGCCTCCTGGCCGCACCACCCCGAGGGCCACCGCCGAGACGAGTACGACGGCATCGGCACCCGCTTCATCGGCGTGCTCGACACCCCCGCCTGACCCGCGCTCGCGCGCCTGCCGCCCTCCGCCTGCGCCCCGGCCCCCGGACCGCCGCGCAGACCCGAGTTCCCCGACCACTCGGCAGGAGCTCGCTTCTCGGCCGGAACCCCGGGACATCCCCGCAGGGCCTCGAACCCCTGACCGCCACTCGATACGCCTCGCGAGGAACCGGTCGCCCCTGACCGATCCCCCGGCCTCACCGCGGCCACCCGTTCCCTGAACAGCCACCGGAGCTCGTTCCCCGACCTGCACTCCGGGAACGGCCCCCTCGGGGCTCGTTCCTCTCCACCTGCACCCGGAACGGCCCCGCAGGGGCTCGTTCCCTCTACCTGCACCCGGGAACGGCCCCGCAGGGGCTCGTTCCCCCACCCGCTCCCCTCAACAAGAAACGGCCCCCTTTGAAGGGAGCCGTTCCTGACGTTCCGCGGGTCTCCGCGCGGTCAGCTGCAAGGCGGAGAAGGGCGCGATACCGGAGGTATCGCAACCGCCGACAACGCCGCAGATGACCGTGCGGAGACCCGCGGAATCACTCCCACTCGATGGTGCCGGGGGGCTTGGACGTCACATCCAGCACCACCCGGTTCACGCCGCTCACCTCGTTGGTGATGCGGTTGGAGATTCTGGCGAGGAGGTCGTAGGGCAGGCGGGTCCAGTCGGCGGTCATCGCGTCTTCCGAGGAGACGGGGCGCAGGACGATGGGGTGGCCGTAGGTGCGGCCGTCGCCCTGGACTCCGACGGAGCGGACGTCGGCGAGGAGGACGACGGGGCACTGCCAGATCTCGGTGTCGAGGCCGGCGGCGGTGAGCTCGGCGCGGACGATGGCGTCGGCGTCCTGGAGGAGGTCGAGCCGCTCCTGCGTGACCTCGCCGACGATGCGGATGCCGAGGCCGGGTCCGGGGAAGGGCTGGCGGCCGACGATGACCTCGGGGAGGCCGAGCTCGCGGCCGATCGCGCGGACCTCGTCCTTGAAGAGGGTGCGGAGCGGCTCGACGAGCGCGAACTGCAGGTCCTCGGGGAGTCCGCCGACGTTGTGGTGGGACTTGATGTTGGCGGTGCCGGTGCCGCCGCCGGATTCGACGACGTCGGGGTAGAGCGTGCCCTGGACGAGGAAGTCGATCGTCTCGCCCTCGCCCTGCGCTTCGAGCACGAGCGCTTCGGCGGCGGCCTCGAAGGTGCGGATGAACTCGCGGCCGATGATCTTGCGCTTCTGCTCCGGGTCGCTGACGCCGGCGAGCGCGTCGAGGAACTGCTCGCGCGCGTCGACGGTGACCAGGCGGACGCCGGTCGCGGCGACGTAGTCCTCCTCGACCTGGCGGCGCTCGTCCTTGCGGAGGAGTCCGTGGTCGACGAAGACGCAGGTGAGCTGGTCGCCGATGGCGCGGTGCACGATCGCAGCGGCGACGGCGGAGTCGACTCCGCCGGACAGGCCGCAGATGACGCGTCCGGTGCCGACCTGCTCGCGGATCACGGCGACCTGGTCGTCGATCACGTTGGAGGAGTTCCAGTCGGCCGGGATGCCCGCGGCGCGGTGGAGGAAGTTCTCGATGACGGCCTGGCCGTAGGCGGAGTGCTTGACCTCCGGGTGCCACTGCACGCCGTAGAGGCGGCGCTCGTCGTTGCCGAAGGCGGCGACCGGGGTGGAGCTCGTGGAGGCGAGGACCTCGAAGCCCTCGGGTGCCTGTGCGACCGAGTCGCCGTGGCTCATCCACACCGTCTGGTCGGCGGGCTGCTCGCCGAGGAGCACGCCACCGTCGGTCGAGAGGGCGGCGTCCGTCGCTCCGTACTCGCGCAGCCCCGTGTTGGCGACCTCGCCGCCGAGCGTCTTCGCCATCACCTGGAAGCCGTAGCAGATGCCCAGGACCGGGACCCCGAGGTCGAAGATCGCGGGGTCGAGCTGCGGGGCGCCCTCCTCGTACACGCTGGAGGGGCCGCCCGAGAGGATGATGCCGACGGGCGACTTCGCGGCGATCTCGGCGGCCGTGGCGTTGGAGGGCACGATCTCGGAGTAGACGTTCGCCTCGCGGACCCGGCGGGCGATCAGCTGCGCGTACTGCGCGCCGAAGTCGACGACGAGGACGGGCTGCGCGGCCAGGTGCGGCTGGGGAGCGGTGGGCTGCTCGCTAATGGGGGGCCTCCACGGAGTCGGTCGGGGTCTTCGGGTCGGTGCCGGCGGTCCGGCGCTCGAGGTACTGCTCGACCTCGCGGGCGATGCGGGTCTCGACGAAGAAGGAGAGGGTGGGCACCACGCCGCCGAGCGCGATGAGCACGAAGCGCGAGAACGGCCAGCGCATGAGGCTCCACAGGCGGAAGTCGGCGAAGAGGTAGACGACGTAGAACCAGCCGTGCGCGATCAGGATGCCGGTGGACAGGTTCGCGCCGGTGCCGCTCGACGTGAACTCGCCTCCGGGCACCTCGTACATCGGGGCGAAGTGCAGGACGCCCTGCTGGCCGAAGGCGAACAGCTCGAGGTGGAAGACGTACTTGAGGAGCATCTCCGCGCAGAGCAGGAGCAGCATCACGCCGGTGATGATCGAGGTCACCCGGTAGAAGCGCAGCGCGCTCCGGATCGCAGGGAACTGCGCGGGCTTGGGCTCGAGGGGCATGACGACCAGTTTACGGTGCGGGGGCGGGGGCCTCGGCCCGGTCGCCCAGGTCGGCGCGGGCGCGCTCCTCGGCGTCGAGCGCCTCCTCTGCCTCGCGCTCCCACGCGTCCTTGACGAGGCGGAACCAGAGGTAGAGGGCGAAGCCGGCGAAGACGACCCACTCGATCGCGTAGAAGACGTTGAGCCAGTTCAGCGAGACGTCGCTCACGCGCGCCGGGGAGTCGATGGCCCCGAGGCCGGCGACCGGCTCGTCGACGACGACGTAGCCCTGGTAGACGTCCTGCGGCGGGTCCGGCCAGCGGTTGATCAGCGCGGGGACGGAGAGCGCGGTGAGGGTGGCGGGGTCCAGGCCCTCCGCCGGCGCCTCCGCGGCCTCGTTGGCCACGAGGCGGCCGGTGAAGGAGGAGGGCGCCTGCTCGCTCCCGCTGTTGAGTGCGTCCGCGACGGACTGCGCCTGCGCCTCGTCCTGCGTCCAGCCGTAGGCGAGCACCAGGTCGGCGTCGGCGGTGCGGGTGCGGGCGATGACCCACCAGCCCGGCTGCTCGCCGTTCAGGCGGCCGCCGAGGATCTCGGCACCGCCCGGCACGAAGACGGACGAGCCCTCCACGCGCTGTCCGTCGGCGGTCGCCGTGATCGAGCGGGAGGGGGCCGCGACCTCGGCGAGCGGGAGCGTCGTCTCCGACACTCCGGAGTCGGGCGCGGCGGCTTCGACCGCGCGGCCGACCTGCCACTGCCCGAGCGCGGCGAAGAGCCCGGCGATCAGGAGTGCGAGCGCCAGCGCGGCGATCCAGCGCGGGCGCCGGGCCACCTGCCCGACCGTGCTCTGCGTCATTCGTCCCTCGTCCGCCCTCGATCCGTGCGGTGTCCCGCGGGCCGGATCGAGCCTAACCCGTGAGTGTGGGAGCTCCGTGGGATCAGTAGTCGGGCTCCCTCGGGCGGCGGGGCCGGGCGTCGTCGGCGCCGTCGGACTGCTGCATCGCCTGGTCGATGAGCGCCTGGCGCATCGGATCGGGGAACTCGTCGTCGAGCTCGTCCGGCTCCGCGGGGCGCCTCGGAGGAGCGGGGGCGTCCTCCGCGGAGACGGCGGGCGCGGCCATCGCCGCCTCCACGAGCGCGAAGTCCTCCTCGTCCATGGCCGTGGCCGCTGCGGGCGCCGGGCGGTGCCGCCGCCGCGAGAGGAACGCGCCGATGCTCTCGGAGCGCGAGGCGAGGATCGGCCCGACGATCGCCATGATCAGCACGTAGAGGCCGGCGAAGGGCTGGATCCGCTCGTCGAGCCCCGCCGAGAGCGAGAGCGTCGCCAGGATGAGCGCGAACTCGCCGCGGTTGTGCAGGATGAACGCCGCGTTCAGGCCCGCGCGCGGTCCGAGCTTGTTGAGCCACGCGACGAACTGCCCCGCGCCGAGGTTGAGGACGATGGTCATCACCGCAGCGATCAGCACCGGGACCACGACGCTCGGGAACGCGCCGGGATCCAGCCCGAGACCGAAGTTGACGAAGAAGAAGGCTCCGAACACGTCGCGCAGCGGGATCGCGATGTGCTCGACCCTCGACCGGAACCGCGTCGCTCCGATGACCAGTCCGATCAGGAACGCGCCGATCGCGTCCGTCACTCCGAGGACCTCGCCGATGCCGCCGAACAGGATGGCGAGACCGAAGAACAGGATCGTGAACAGCTCGTCGTCGCGGGTGCGGAAGAAGCGGGAGACGACCTTCCCGCCCCAGCGGGCGATCGCGAACATCACCACGAGGAACGCGAACGCGATGACGAGCTTGAGCACCACCGGCCACGGCTCCGTCTCGCCCGAGAGCACCACGGACACGATCGCCAGGTAGACCGCGATGAAGATGTCCTCGACGACCGTGACGCCCAGGATCATCGGCGTCTCGGGGTTCGCCAGGCGCTTGAGCTCGATCAGCAGCTTGGTGACGATCGCGCTCGAGCTCGTCGCCGTGATGCCGGCGATGATCAGCGCCTCGCGGCTCCCCCAGCCCAGCGCGAAGCCGAAGCCGAGGCCGACGGCCATGTTGACCGCGATGTAGGAGCCGCCGGAGAGGATCAGGCGGCCGGCGTTCCCGAAGAACTCGTCCTGGTCGAACTCCAGGCCGAGATTGAACAGCAGCAGGATCAGCCCGAAGACCGCGGTCAGCTCGATGTAGCTCGACTCGAAGTCGAGTGGGAAGAGGTGGAAGTTCGGGCTCGCGAGGAGCCCGACGACCATGTAGATCGGGATGGCCGGGAGCCCGATCGTCCGCCCCAGCCGGCCGAGGACGTAGGCGACGACGAACAGGACGCCGAGGACGATGAGGTCTTCGCCGTGGTGCATCCTCAGGCTCCGGGCGGGGCGTCGACCGTCTTGGCGAAGCTGCCGGTGCGGAAGAACGCGAACGCCTTGGCGACCTTCTCGGGGCTGCCGGCGACCACGAGGGTGTCGCCGGGGAAGACGCGGAAGTCGGGGGCCGGCGCCGGATTGGCGGCGTCGCCCCGGACCACGGCGACGACGGTCAGCCCGACGATCCCTCGGTCGGCGGGCTTGCCGAGCTGCTGTCCGGCGATGTGGTCGTCGTAGTCGACGGTGAACCAGTCGATCGAGAGGCCCGGGATCTGATCGAGCGCGGTCAGCGACTCCGTGATCTGCGTGCCGCCGAGCAGCTCGGCGAGCGTGTGCGCCTCGTCGTCGCTCAGGCGGAGGGACACCTTGGCGCCGTCCTGGTCGCCCTCGGCGAACGTGATCAGGTCGCTGTGGCCGGAGCGGTGGGCGATGACCCCGACCTTGCCGCCGTCGGCCGTCAGGAAGGTGTGCAGAACCCCGACACCGGGCAGTTTGACCCTGCGGACCTCGACCATGCGTGCTCCCTCCGCGCCGTGCGGCGCTCCCACTCGGGACTTCCAGCTTAGGCGCGTGCGGAGCCCTCCTGCCGAGGGAACCCCGACCCGTCGAGGGATCCCGCGGTTCCCGGCCGGCTCGGCGGTCCTGCGTTCCCTCGCTGCCCACAGGTGGTGGGGGGAGTCTCCACAGGAGGAGCGGAGGGAGGGAAAGGGGGGCGGAAGCGTGCAGTGGGGATCTGTCGAGACGGGGCGTGCCGCCGGTCGGACGAGTCCGTGCGGCTGCGCCGCGGTACGCGCCGACCGGCGAGTGGGCGGGGGCCTCCGCGGACGAGCGGCAGCTGGCGCGGATCGACGCCGTGGCCGCGACCTCGAGCGCGCCCTTCGTCCTCCGCGAGTCGGCGGCGGCGGCGGTCCGGGACGCCCCTTGGTCGAGCCTCTTGCGGAGACCGTGCATGTCGAGGGGCGACGGACCCGGGCAGCCGGGCGTGGAACGGCGTCGCGGAGCGCTCGTCTGCCCTCACCCGCACTGATCGACGGACTCGCCGTCTCGGATCTCGCGCAGACCGCCGTCGATCCGAACCGACCCGGCGTTCCTCGGGGGCCGCTCGCCCGAGCACGTGCTTCTCGCCCAGAAGCGCCGGGAAGACCGGATCCGCGCGCGCGGGTCCGCAGTGTCGTCCGCCGGGCTGGCGCGAGGCCTACGACGCCAGCACGTCCGGCCGGCCCGCGCCGGCGTCCGCCGCGTCCAGGGACCCCCGGGCCGTCGAGGGAGCCCGCTGTTCGCGGTGGCCTCGACGGTCAGGATCGCCTCGGTCGGTGAGCGTCAGCTGGGCTGGTACGGCGCGACGACGACCTCGACCCGCTGGAACTCCTTGAGGTCGGAGTAGCCGGTCGTCGCCATCGAGCGGCGCAGGGCGCCGATGAGGTTCGCCGTGCCGTCGGCGCCGGTCGCCGGGCCGTAGAGGACCTGCTCGAGGGTGCCGACGGTGCCGACCTCGACGCGGCGGCCGCGCGGCAGCTGCGGGTGGTGCGCCTCCGCGCCCCAGTGCCAGCCCCCGCCGGGAGCGTCGGTCGCGCGGGCCAGCGCCGAGCCGAGCATCACGGCGTCCGCGCCCACCGCGACGGCCTTCACGATGTCGCCGGAGGTGCCGAGGCCGCCGTCCGCGATGACGTGCACGTAGCGTCCGCCCGACTCGTCGAGGTAGTCGCGGCGAGCGCCGGCGACATCGGCGACCGCGGTCGCCATCGGAGCCTGGATGCCGAGCGTCGTGCGGGTGGTGGAGGCGGCACCGCCGCCGAACCCGACGAGGACGCCCGCGGCGCCCGTGCGCATGAGGTGCAGGGCCGCGGTGTAGGTGGAGGCGCCGCCGACGATGACGGGCACGTCGAGCTCGTAGATGAACTTCTTGAGGTTCAGCGGCTCGGTGTCGCGCGAGACGTGCTCGGCCGAGACGGTCGTGCCGCGGATGACGAACACGTCGACCCCGGCGTCGACGACGGTCTGGTACAGCTCCGCGGTCCGCTGGGGCGACAGGGCCCCGGCGACGGTCACGCCCGCGGCGCGGATCTCGGCCAGGCGCGCAGTCACCAGCTCGGGGCGGATCGGAGCGGAGTAGATCTCCTGCATCCGCTGCGTCGCGGTCTCGGCCGGAAGCCGGCGGATCTCCTCGAGCAGCGGCTCCGGGTCCTCGTACCGCGTCCACAGACCCTCGAGGTCGAGGACGCCCAGCGCCCCCAGATGCCCGAGCCGGATCGCCGTCGCCGGCGACACCACCGAGTCCATCGGCGCGGCGAGAATCGGCGTCGCGAACTGGTACGCGTCGATCGACCACTTCACCGACACGACCTCGGGGTCGCGCGTCCGGCGGCTCGGGACGACGGCGATGTCGTCGAAGGCGTACGCACGGCGGGCGCGCTTGGCGCGCCCGATCTCGATCTCCATGACGCAGAGTTTACTGTGGCTCGCTCCTCGCTCCGCTCGTCGCTCGCCCGCGGTCGGCCCGAGCGGGCGGTCGCGTTCCGCAGAGCGTCCTGCGTCCGCGCTACGCCGATCCGCTCGCACGCGGATCGCCGGTTACCGCTGAGCGGTGTCAGCCGTGGCTCGCTCCTCGCTCCGCTCGCCGCCCGCCCGCGGTCGGCCCGAGCGGGCGGTCGCGGTCCGCGGAGCGGGTCGCGTCCGCGCTACGCCGATCCGCTCGCACGCGGACCGCCGGTCACCGCTGAGCGGCGTCAGCCGTGGCTCGCTCCTCGCTCCGCTCGCCGCCCGCCCGCGGTCGGCCCGAGCTAACGGTCGCGTTCCACAGAGCGTCCTACGTCCGCGCTACGCCGATCCGCTGGAAAGCGGATAGCCGGTCACCGCTCCCACCGGGCTCCGCACCGGGCCGCGATCGACGCGAGCGGGCGCACACCACCAGCAGGTGAAGCCTGCGCGGCCGCCACCACGATTCGCTGCAACGCGGGAAGCCCGTCCCCACTCCGTCGCGCTCGCGCACGGTGCACGACCACTCCCCCACATCGGCAAAGGCGGAAGCCCTCCCCCCGCAGTCGCGGCGGCGCCCCGCGCCGCTCGCGCTGCGTCCCCCGCTCCTCAGCCGAGGACCGGTGCTCGTCTCCCGGAGGGAGGCGGCGGATCGGGATCGCGGCCCCTCCGGCGTGGTGGGCGTATGGGCCGCAGGCCCATCGGGCAGAGGGGCCGCGATCTCGATCCGCCGCCGGCCCCCACCAGACCCCTCAGCGCCGGTAGTTCGGCGCCTCCACCACCATCTGCACATCGTGCGGGTGCGACTCCTTCAGCCCGGCCGCCGTGATGCGCACGAACTTCCCGCGCTCCTTCAGCTCGGGGATGGTGCGCGCTCCGACGTAGAACATCGACTGGCGGAGCCCGCCGGCGAGCTGGTACGCCACGTTCGCGAGCGGGCCGCGGTAGGGCACCTGGCCCTCGATGCCCTCGGCGATCAGCTTGTCGTCGGTGGGCACGTCGGACTGGAAGTAGCGGTCCTTCGAGTAGGAGGTCCGCTCGCCGCGGGTCTGCAGGGCGCCGAGGGAGCCCATGCCGCGGTAGGTCTTGAACTGCTTGCCGTTCTGGAACACGAGGTCGCCGGGGCTCTCCTCGCAGCCCGCGAGGAGCGAGCCGAGCATCACGGTGTCGGCGCCGGCGACGAGCGCCTTGGCGATGTCGCCGGAGTACTGGAGGCCGCCGTCGGCGATCACCGGCACGCCGGACTCGCGCGCGGCGAGGGACGCCTCGTAGACCGCGGTGACCTGCGGGACTCCGACGCCGGCGACGACGCGGGTGGTGCAGATCGAGCCGGGGCCGACGCCGACCTTGATGGCGTCGGCGCCCGCGTCGACGAGGGCCTGCGCCCCGGAGCGGGTCGCGACGTTGCCGCCGATGACGTCGACGCCGGCGAACGCGGAGTCGGACTTCAGGCGGCGGATGATGTCGAGCACGCCGGCGGAGTCGCCGTTGGCGGTGTCGACGACGATCACGTCGACGCCCGCGTCGAGCAGGGCGGTGGCGCGCTGCCAGGCGTCGCCGAAGAAGCCGATCGCGGCGCCGACCCGGAGGCGGCCCTCGTCGTCCTTCGTGGCGTTGGGGTACTGCTCCGACTTGTCGAAGTCCTTGACCGTGATGAGGCCGGCGAGCTTGCCCTGCGCGTCGACGAGCGGCAGCTTCTCGATCTTGTGCTGCGCGAAGAGGGCGATGACCTCGCTGTCGGGGATGCCGACGCGGCCCGTGATCAGACCGGTGGTGGTCATCACGTCGCGGACGAGCGTGGTCGCCTTCTCGAACGGCGAGACGAAGCGCATGTCGCGGTTGGTGATGATGCCCACGAGCACGCCGGTGGAGTCGACGACGGGGAGGCCGCTGATCCGGTACTGGCCGCAGAGGTCGTCGACCTGGGCGACGGTGGCGTCCGGAGTGGTGGTGACGGGGTTCGAGACCATGCCCGACTCGCTCCGCTTCACCCGGTCGACCTGGTCGGCCTGGTCGGCGATGGAGAGGTTGCGGTGCAGGACGCCGAGGCCGCCCTGGCGGGCCATCGCGATCGCCATGCGCGCCTCGGTGACGGTGTCCATCGCCGCGGAGAGCAGCGGGGTCGCCACGCTGATGCGCTTGGTGAGACGGGAGGCCGTGTCGGCCTCGCTCGGGATGACGTCGGTGTGCCCTGGGAGGAGCATGACGTCGTCGTAGGTGAGTCCGAGGAATCCGAAGGGATCCGGCTGGTCCATCAATGCCCCTTAGCAGGTCGAGTGCGGGAGCCCGGAGAGGACGGGAGGAGTCCGCTCACGAGCGCCACGGTTGTTCGATCTTAAGCGCCGCAGGGCCCGCGGTATTCCTCGACGGCGCGGCCGCCGGGCCGCGGATGGGCGCTGGAGCGCTCTCCTCTCCCTCATAATGTCGTCACGCGTAAGTGCGGACGGTGAAACACCGCCGACACATGCGGAACGTATGGTCAACCAACGTTGTTTGACGACGGCGATTCGGGCGTGCCCGGAGACCCCATCCGTCTGTGCACCCTGACGAGAGGTAGACGTCTTGCTCACAGCCAGCCGTTCGATGCGCCGCCAGCGCTCGACGACCCTGCATCCGACGGACCGGGAGGCGCCCCGTGGATAGGAGACGCCCGAGGCTCCGAGACCGGCTCCTGGCCCTGGGTCTGCTCGCCGCGACCCTCACCGGGATCGCCGCAGCAGCCCCCGCCGCACTCGCCGCCACCACCGCCGACCAGTCGATCATCGCCTGGGTCCGCGTGCAGGGGACGAACGAGAACCTGACGGGGGTGACCGTCGAGATCGGCGGCGACGCCTCCGCGACCGTGACCACCGGCGAGGACGGCCGGGCCACGTTCCCCCTCGACGCCGCGGGCACCTACACGGTGACCGTCGACGAGGAGTCCCTGCCCGCCGACAAGGGCTACCCCGCCGCGGGTCAGAACCCGAAGCAGGTGAAGATCGTCGCCTCGCAGAACCAGATCGTGAACTTCATCGTCTCGACGGCCAACCCGAAGGGCTCCGGAGCAACCGTCCCGGTCCCGACGGACTCCGCGGCTCCGACGAGCCCCGCGACCGAGGGCACGACCGGCAACGACGCGACGAACCCCGACGGCACGTCCAATGCGGTGAACCAGCCGGTGTCGGCCGACACGTTCTGGATCATCTTCTGGCCGAAGGTCGTCACCGGCCTGATCTTCGGGCTCCTGATCGCCCTCGCGGCGATCGGCGCCTCGCTGATCTACGGCGTGACCGGCCTGAACAACTTCGCCCACGGCGAGCTGGTCACCTTCGGCGCGCTGATGGCGTACCTCTTCTCCGGGGTCTTCGGACTCCCGGCGCTGCTGGCCATCCCGATCGCGGTGATCCTCGGCGGGGCCTTCGGCTTCGTCCAGGACGGACTGCTCTGGAAGCCGCTGCGGAAGAAGGGCATCCAGCTCATCCCGCTGATGATCGTGACGATCGGCCTCTCGCTGGCCCTGCGCTACGTGTTCGTCTTCTTCTTCGGAGCCGACCGGCTCTCGCTCCCCAACAGCACCGCTCCGTTCTTCACGGTGCCGGAGCTCGGGATCAGCCTGAAGTTCACCGACATCGTCGGCGCCGTCGTCGGCGTCGTCTGCATCGTCGCCGTGGCCTACGTCCTCACGAAGACGAAGATCGGCAAGGCGATGCGGGCGGTCTCGGACAACCGGGCCCTCGCCTCCGCCTCGGGCATCAACGTCGAGCGCGTCATCCGCGTCGTCTGGGTGATGTCGGGCGCTCTCGCCGCGCTGGCGGGCGTCTACATCGGCTACTACCAGTCGCTGCGCTGGGACACGGGAGCGTCGATCCTGCTGCTGATCTTCGCGGCGATCACGCTCGGCGGACTCGGCTCCGCCTACGGCGCGCTGGTCGGCTCGCTCATCATCGGACTGATGATGAACATCTCGACGATCTGGATCCCGGAGAACCTCAAGTACGTGGCTCCGCTCGTTCTCATGATCATCATCCTCCTGGTCAGGCCGCAGGGAATCCTGGGCCGCAAGGAACGGATCGGCTAGGACACCATGAACCTCAACTTCATCTGGCTGGCGATCGGGCAGATCGTCGATCCCACTGTCGCCGCGTACGCGCTGGCGACCATCGGCCTGGTCATCCACTTCGGATTCACGGGGCTGCTCAACTTCGGACAGGCCGGCTTCATGGCAGTGGGCGGCTACGCCTTCGCCATCACGTCGGTCAAGTTCGAATGGCCCGTCTGGGGCTCCTTCCTCGCGACGATCGTCGCGGCGACCGTCTTCGCGCTCATCCTGGGCATCCCGACGCTGCGGCTGCGGGCCGACTACCTCTCGATCGTCACGATCGCGGCGGCGGAGATCATCCGGCTCTCGGTCAAGACCCCCGAGTTCTCGGCGATCACCGGCGGCTCGGAGGGCATCAACGGCGCGGCGAAGGCGTTCAACGACCTCAACCCGCTCCCCGAGGGCCGCTGGGGCATCGGCGTCCTCACCTACAGCCAGGACCAGTGGTGGGTGCGGATCGTCGGCTGGGGCCTCGTGCTCCTGGCCTGCCTCCTGGTGTTCCTCCTGATGCGCAGCCCCTGGGGCCGCGTCATCAAGGGCATCCGCGAGGACGAGGACGCCGTGCGCTCGCTCGGCAAGAACGTCTTCTCGTACAAGATCCAGGCGCTCATCCTGGGCGGCGTGCTCGGAGGCCTCGCAGGAGCGCTGTTCATCCTCCCCCGCTCGCTCCAGCCCGACAACTACGGCACCCAGCTCACGTTCTTCCTCTACACGATCATGCTGCTGGGCGGCGCCGCGACGGTCTTCGGACCCGTCGTCGGCTCGATCATCTTCTGGGTCGTCCTCGGTCTGACCGATGGACTGCTCACGCTCGGGATCGACACCGGGGTCCTCAACAACGACCTCATCCGCCTCACCACCGTGCAGACCGGACCCATCCGGTTCATCGTGGTGGGGGTAGCCCTCATGCTCCTGGTGATCTTCAGACCCCAGGGGATCTTCGGCAAGAAGAAGGATCTGCACTTTGCCTAAGACGCCGGTCTCGGACATCACCGAGGAAGCAATCGTCCCCGGGGTCAGGAAGAAGGACCCCATCGTCGTCGCCGACAACGTCAGCCGCCGCTTCGGCGGCCTGACCGCGGTCGACGTCGAGCACCTCGAGATCCCCCGCGGATCCATCACCGCCCTGATCGGCCCGAACGGGGCCGGCAAGACCACGTTCTTCAACCTGCTGACGGGCTTCGACAAGCCCAACACCGGCAAGTGGAACTTCAAGGGCAAGAACCTCGCCAACGTCCCGGCCTACCGGGTGTCGCGGATGGGCATGGTGCGCACGTTCCAGCTCACCAAGGCGCTCGGCGGCATGACGGTGCTCGAGAACATGCTGCTCGGCGCGAAGGGGCAGAAGGGCGAGAACATCTTCACCTCGCTCATCCGCCCGCTGTGGTCGAAGGAGGAGGACTCGATCGAGCAGCGCGCGATCCGCCTGCTCGAGAAGTTCAAGCTGGACACCAAGCGGGACGACTACGCGTCGAGCCTGTCGGGCGGCCAGAAGAAGCTGCTCGAGATGGCGCGGGCGCTGATGTCGGAGCCCGAGCTCGTCATGCTCGACGAGCCGATGGCCGGCGTGAACCCGGCGCTGACGCAGTCGCTTCTGGGTCACATCGTGAACCTGAAGGACGAGGGCATGACCGTGCTCTTCGTCGAGCACGACATGCACATGGTCAACACGATCGCCGACTGGGTGATCGTGATGGCCGAGGGCAAGGTCGTCGCCGAGGGCCCGCCCTCGACCGTGATGAACGACCCGGCCGTCATCGACGCGTACCTCGGCGCGCACCACGACACCGACCTGGGCACGATCGAGGGCCAGCTCGAGATCGCCGAGGAGATGGACTCCGACCTCGTCCGCGAGGACGTGGAGCGGCAGGCGGAGCAGGCCGGCATCCCGACGCCCGGCCACGACGCTCCGGCGGCCGGAACGGCGTCCCCGTCGGCCTCCGCGCCGACGAGCGTCGCCCCGACGACCGACGCCCCGGCCGTCGAATTCGAGAAGGACGAGAGATGACCGCCGACACGACGACTCCGAACACCCTCGAGACGCACGATCTGCACGCGGGCTACGTGCCGGGGGTCAACATCCTCAACGGCTCGAACGTCTACGTGAAGCGCGGCGAGCTCGTCGGGATCATCGGCCCGAACGGCGCCGGCAAGTCGACGCTGCTGAAGGCGATGTTCGGCCTGGTCAACATCCGCCAGGGCACCGTCCTGCTGAACGGCGAGGACATCACCGGCCTCAAGGCCGACAAGCTGGTGTCCAAGGGCGTGGGCTTCGTGCCGCAGAACAACAACGTCTTCCCGTCGCTCACCATCGAGGAGAACCTCGAGATGGGCATGTACCAGAAGCCGAAGCTGTACAAGGAGCGGCTCGAGTTCGTCACCGAGCTCTTCCCGGAGCTCAGCAAGCGACTCAAGCAGCGCTCGGGGTCGCTCTCGGGCGGTGAGCGCCAGATGGTGGCGATGTCGCGGGCTCTGATGATGGACCCGTCGATGCTGCTGCTCGACGAGCCCAGCGCCGGCCTGTCCCCGATGCGGCAGGACGAGACCTTCGTCAACGTGCAGCGGATCAACCGCGCGGGCGTCTCGATCATGATCGTCGAGCAGAACGCGCGGCGGGCGCTGCAGATCTGCGACCGCGGCTACGTCCTCGACCAGGGCCGCGACGCCTACGAGGGCGCGGGCCGGGAGCTGATGAACGATCCGAAGGTCATCGAGCTCTACCTGGGCACGCTCGCGACGACCAACGAGGTCACCACGAGCACCCCGACCGTCGGCGGCTGACCCCCGCTGCGAAGGGCCCGTCGTCTCCGGACGGCGGGCCCTTCGTCGTCGCCGGGGCGCTGAGCGGGCGCGAGCGGGGCCGATGCGGCTCCGGGGCGGAGGCGGGGCCGCTCGCCCAGGGCGCCGTGCCGCTCGGAGACCACTCCGAGCAGGGCGGGAAAGCTGTCGCAGTGCCCGTACACGCGCCGGTACGGGGTGCCGGAGAAGGGAGGCGAGGGGGCCGCTCTCCCGGCGCGGACAAGACTTCACCGGTCTTTTCGCGATGCCCGCCGGACCCCGGAAAGTCGGCGGAACGGCGGGCCGGACCCTCGGTCTCCTGTCCGCGGGACGAGGGCAGGACAGCGAGAGTCTCTCCGCACCAGCGACCCCCACGAAGGGGACAGGATATCGCCCTGCCTGCCGTAGTTTTGGGGACACGGGACAGCCCTGCAGGGGGACGTCCCGCTCCCCTCTCCCCCGGTAGGGACCGCGATCGGTCGCCGATCTCCTCCCCTCCCCGCAGCGCCTCGAGCGCCGCGTCGTCCGCCTCGAAGGAGCCGACCATGAAGAGCTACACCCCCGCCCCTGTGGAACTCGGAGCCGGCTTCGGCACCGGTGCGATCGGCGACTACGAGCGCTGGCGCGTCGTCGGCGTCTACGCCCAGGTGGTCATCGCCGAGACCACCGGCGGCAAGCGCCGCAACTACAGCCGTTCCTTCGTCACGTACCGCCTGGCGCAGGAGGCGGAGCTGCTCCGCGCCTCTTAGGCCCTCCGCACACCACGAGCGCGCGTCCTCCCCCCGGAGGGCGCGCGCTTCTGCGTTCCCGCTCGACGTCGTCGCTCCCGCCCGCGGTCCGGCAGGGCGCCCTCGAGGCCGGGAGAGGCGCTCGGAGGCGCGTACAGGCCGTCCGAGCCGCTCCTCCCCGGAGTGGGCTCCTCGACGCGACGCGAGGCCCAGGATGCCGCGGAGCCGTCATCCCGCACCCGGCAGCGGTCGCCCTCGCGGACGACCGCCGCGCCTCTCTGCGTCCGCGCGACGACGCGTCTCCGGCTCTGCGCTCCGGGGACGGCGAAGGGGCCCGGTCCGAAGACCGAGCCCCTCAGGGATGCGGCAGGAGCCGCGCCACCGCGTCGTCAGTTCAGCGAACCCTCGACGGTCTCCTCGAAGGAGGTGGTGTTGCCCGTGCCGTACTTGTAGATCGAGACCGAGGCCTCGCTGGTGTCGCCGTTCTCGTCGAACGAGATCGGGCCGGAGAGGCCGTCGTAGTCGACGTCCTCGCCGTCGGCGATGAGCTTCGCGCAGTCGGCGAAGGTCGTGCACTTGGTGCCGCCCTCCGAGACCGACATGAGGTTGTCGCGGATGGTCGCACCGTCCGTCGCCTTGCCCTGGAGCGCGGCGAGAGCGGTCAGGACCGTGGCGTCGTACGACTCCGGCGCATAGCTGAACACGGTCAGCGCGTCGTTGCCCTGCGACTCGACGAGCGACTGCAGCTTGCCCTGGAAGTCCTCGGACGCCTGGACGCCCGGGTTGGTGAACTGCGCGCCGGCGATGTCGACGTTGGTGTCGGACTCGCCGATGACGCCGTAGTTGCCGTCCGTGCCGTAGAGCTTCGAGAAGTCGAAGCCCTTGGCCGAGAGCTGCTCCGCGATGGTCTTGATCTCGTCGAACGAGATGACGACCAGCGCGTCGGGGTTCGGGGCGAGGACCGAGGTCAGCGCCGAGTTGAAGTCGGTCGAGGCCGGCTCGAAGATCTCCTCGGCCGCGACGGATGCTCCGCCCGCCTCGAGGGTCTCCTTGATGTTCTTCTCGAGGCCGGTGCCGTACGCGTCGTTCATGTACAGGATCGAGACGTTGGTCTTGCCGTCGCCGAGGATCTTGTTGCCGAGGATGCGGCCCTGGAGCACGTCCGAGGGAGCGGTGCGCCAGTAGTAGCCGTCGTCGTCGTAGGTCGTGAAGTCCGGCGAGGTGTTGGCCGGCGAGATCTGGACGACGCCCGCCTGGGTCACCTGGTCGATGAAGGTCTTCGAGACGCCCGAGGACGCCGCGCCGATGATGGCGGAGACGTTGTCGGCGATGAGGGACGTGGCCGACTGCGTCGCGATGTCGGTCGTGGTGTCGCCCGAGTCCTTCTGCTCCACGTCGATCGTGATGCCGGCCTTGGCGTCGTTGATGTCGACGACCGCCTGGTCGACGCCCGCGATCTCGGGCGGGCCGAGGACGGCGAGGGTGCCGGTCTGCGGGAGGATCGTGCCGATCTTGAGGGACAGGTCGCCCGAGCCGCTGTCGCCGCTCGATCCGCTGTCGCCGCCGCCGGCGCAGCCGGCGAGGACGAGAGCGCTGGCGCCCAGAATGGCGACGCCGCCGAGGGTTGCCCGGAGGGACCGCGCGCGGGCCGAGCCGGCCTTCGCGTAAACGCCCATGTTGCTCCTTGAGAGGTGTGTGTCAGTGGGAGCGGCGCCGGTGGCAACCGCTCGGCCAACCTAACCTCCGAAGCAGCCGTGAACAATACAGGGGTGTTACCAATACGTTTCGCGACCGGATCGTTACCATTCCGCTGTCGCGCCGCGCCAGGACGACGCGTTCCGCAGATCAGACGGAGGAACGGCGCCGTCTGCGCTCCGCGGCGACGAGGTCGCCTGAGAAGATCGCCAGGGCGGCCCACACCAGCGCGAAGCCGATCCAGCGCTCGAGCGGCATCTCCTCGTGCAGGACGAAGGCCCCGACGAGGAACTGCAGGAACGGCGTCAGGTACTGCACGAAGCCGACGACCGACAGCGGGAGGCGCCGGGCGGCGCCCGCGAACAGGAGCAGCGGGACGGCCGTGACGATGCCGGCCGAGGCGAGGATGAGGGCGTGCCCCGTCCCCTCCGTCGTCAGGGTCAGCCCCACCGTGGAGCCGACGACCGCCAGCTGCACGACGGCGAGCGGCGTCAGCCAGAGCGTCTCGAGCGTCAGCCCGCCGACCGCGTCCACCGTGCCGCCGACGCGGCTCTTCACCAGGCCGTAGAGGCCGAACGAGAAGGCGAGGGCGAGCGAGATCCACGGGAAGGATCCGTAGCCCACCGCGATGACCAGCACCGCGACCGCGCTGACGCCCATCGCGGCCCACTGCAGGGGCCGGAGGCGCTCGCGCAGCACCAGGACGCCCAGCAGCACCGTGACCAGCGGGTTCATGAAGTAGCCCAGGGCCGCCTCGATGACGTGGCCCGTGGTCGTGGCGATCACGTAGACCTGCCAGTTGACGTAGATGAGCACGCCCGCGATCGCCATCACGCCGAGCAGGCGGGGGCGGCGCAGCAGCGCGCCGAAGGAGCGCCAGCCGCGGAGGACCGTGAGCAGGATCACGCAGAAGACGAGCGAGAAGAGCACCCGGAACGCGACGATCTCGAACGGCGAGGCCGGCGCCATCGCGATGAAGTAGAGGGGCATCGCACCCCAGAGCAGGTAGGCCGAGAACGCGAACAGCAGCCCCGTGCCGGACATCCCGCCCGGGCGTCCCGCCGCTCCGAGCGCCTCCACTCCTTCGCCGACGGGCACGTCCGAAGGGGACGGCGAGACGGACTCGGCAGGGGTGCGGGAGCTGGTCACTCCCCCGATGCTACGCAGGCGCGGGGTGGGAGGACGGCCCCGTAGCGGGCGGATCAGGCCACTGGTCGCGAGGAGGACCGGGAACGACGGAAGGGCCCGCCGACCGAGGTCGACGGGCCCTTCCGAGGGATGCTGACTAGCGGACGACGACCGCGAGGACGTCGCGAGCGGAGAGGACCAGCAGGTCCTCGCCACCGAACTTGACCTCGGTTCCGCCGTACTTGGAGTAGATCACCTTGTCGCCGACGGCGACGTCGAGCGGCACGCGGTTGCCGTTGTCGTCGATGCGACCGGGTCCGACGGCGACGACCTCGCCCTCCTGCGGCTTCTCCTTGGCGGTATCGGGGATGACGAGACCGGAAGCGGTCACCTGCTCCGCCTCGACCTGCTTGATGACGATGCGATCTTCGAGCGGCTTGATGGACACCGACACGGTTGACCTCTTTCTTGACGACGATGTGGGCGGAACGCGGTTCTGGCACACACGCTCCGAGAGTGCTAGATCCATCGTAGGGGCTCCGCTGGCACTCGTGCAATCAGAGTGCCAAGCGGGGCGGCGGACCCGCCGGGAGGCCGTGGCCTACCATGGCCGGATGCGACGCGACGAGCTGGTCGAGCTCCTCTCCCCCGAGGGCCTCCGGCTCCTCGACTCCCTCGACGGCTACCGGTCCGACGACCTGGTGCGGGCCGTGGCACGCCTCCGGGCCGCCGGCCACTCCCCCGTCCTCGTCGCCGCGGTGCTCACCCAGGCGAGGCTCCGGCAGAAGGCGGAGGCGAAGTTCGGAGAGTTCGCCCGCTCGATGCTCTTCACGGACGCGGGACTCGAGCAGGCGACGCGGCTGCGCGTCGCCGCCCTGCACGCCGGCCGGTTCGCCGCGGCGGGAGCGGCGCGCGTCGCCGACCTCGGCAGCGGGATCGGCGGCGACGCCCTCGCGATGGCCGCGATCGACCTGGCGGTCACCGCCGTCGAGGCCGACGAGGTCACCGCGACCCTGGCCAGCTTCAACCTCGCCCCGTTCCCCGCGGCGAGCGCCGTGCACTCGACGGCCGAGGCCTTCGACCTCGACGGCTTCGACGCCGTCTACCTGGACCCGGCACGCCGCACGGCGGGCCACCGCGAGACCCGCCGGCTCGACGATCCGGACGACTACTCCCCCTCGCTCGACTTCGCGTTCGGCCTGGCCGAGCATCGTCCCGTGGGCGTGAAGGTGGGTCCCGGCTTCGACCGCGAGCGCCTGCCGCGGGACGCCGAGGCGCAGTGGGTCTCGGTCGACGGGGAGCTGGTCGAGACCGGGCTCTGGTTCGGTTCTCTGGCGCGCCCGGGCGTGCGCCGCTCCGCTCTGCTGCTCGGCGCGACCGGCTCCTCCGAGCTCACCGCGGCGGGCGACAGCGAGGACGAGGAGGTCGGCCCCCTCGGCGCGTTCGTGCACGAGCCGGACGGCTCCGCGATCCGCGCGCGCCTCCTGGGCGAGCTCGCGCGCTCCAGCGGCTCGCGGATGCTCTCGCCCGGCATCGCCTATCTGACGGGCGACGATGCGGCCGCCTCGCCCTTCCTCCGCAGCTTCCGGGTCCTCGCCGAGCTGCCGCTGGACGAGCGCACGCTGGCGAAGGAGCTGCGCACCCGCGGCATCGGCGTGCTCGAGATCAAGAAGCGCGGGGTGGACGTCGACCCCGCCCGCTTCCGCAAGCGGCTGGGCCTCTCCGGCACCGGCAGCGCGGTGCTGATCCTGACGCGGATCGCCGGGCGCCACCGCGCGCTGCTCGCGGAGCGCGTCGAGCGGCCCGCGCCGGCTCAGTAGCCGGAGGTGCCGGCGGCGAGGGCGACCACGACGAAGACGAGGAAGACCGCCAGGTAGATCAGCGAGACGGCGATGCCGGCGAACCCGGTGATGATCGCGGTCAGCGCGAAGCCGCGCGCGGCCGGCTCGCGCCGGCGTCCGAGGAAGCCGAGCACGACGGCCGGAGCCGACAGCAGGAAGCCGAAGCCGGCGGCGAAGAGCGTGATGACCAGGCCGACGATGCCGAGGATCATCCCGACGAGGCTCAGCGTGCGGGGGACGACGGGCGCCGGTGCGGCCGCATAGGCGGCGGGGTGGCCGGGCACGGAGGAGTAGGCGGGCGCGGAGGAGTAGGCGGGCGCCGAGGGGTACGCGGGCGGGGGCGGCGGCGACCCGTAGGCCGGCGGTGCGGAGTCGGCGAGCGGCACCGACGGCTGCGACGCGGCCGAGGGCGGAGCGGGCGGGGCAGGGG
>NZ_PSWQ01000027.1:0-48098 GCF_002932915.1 Rathayibacter sp. RFBD1 | reverse complement strand
CCCCTACCTTCCAATGACGAAAGGCCCCCCTCCCATGTCGTTCCCCACCCGCGCCGCCGGCGTCGCCCTCGCCGGCCTCGCCTCCCTGACGCTCCTCGCCGGATGCTCGGCCTCGCCCGACGGAGACGGCGGCGGATCCGCCGGCGGCTCCGGCTCCGGCGCCGACATCGTGTCGCTCGTCGACGCCTCCGCGCAGACCCCCGCCGACGAGGTCGCCTCCTCGCTCGGCACCCCCACCGTGCCGGACGGCGCGAAGCTCTGCTACATCACCCGCACCCTCTCCAACGAGTTCTGGGGCTATGAGCGCGACGGCTTCGAGAACCGCGCGAAGGAGCTCGGCGTCGACTACCAGACCTTCGACGTCACCGACGAGTCCTCGATCACCGAGCAGCTCGACAAGGCCAAGAGCGCCATGAACCAGGGCTGCTCCGCCATCCTCGCCTCGCCGATCTCGGCCACCGGCCTCGACTCGATCTTCGAGTCGGCGCTCGCCGACGGCATCCCCGCGATCGTCCTCAACGACGCCAAGAGCGGCGTCGCCGGCACCGTCTACGTCGGACCCGACGCGACCACCATCGGCGCGACCGCCGCCGACTACATCGCCGACAAGCTGCCCGACGGCGGCAAGGTCGCGATGATCGAGGGCGACCCGGGCTCCTCCAACGCGATCAACCGCGGAGACGGCTTCACCGCCGCCCTCGCGAAGCACGAGAACCTCGAGCTCGTCGCCTCCCAGACCGCCTCCTGGGACCAGACCAAGGCGCAGGAGATCGCGACCACGATGCTGACCGCGAACCCCGACATCGCGGCCTTCTACTCGCAGAACGACGGCATGGCGCTCGGCGTCCAGGCCGCCATCGACGCGAAGGGCCTCACCGGCGAGGTGATCCTGGTCGGCACCGACGGCATCCCGCAGGCGAAGAAGCAGATCCTGGCCGGCGACTACACCGCCACCGTCAGCGAGCTGCCCACCACAGAGGGCGCGACCGGCGTGGACGCCGCGCTGTACCTGCTCGCCGGGAAGAAGGTCCCCGCGTGGATCGACGTCCCCGCGTTCATCATCGACAGCACCAACGTCGCGCAGTACGAGACCGGGATGCCGTAACCCGTCACCTCCTCCCTCCCCACGACCTCCTCGACAAGGAAGTAGACGGAACATGGCCGAGCATCTGCTCGAGGTCCGCGGCATCGCGAAATCGTTCCCGGGCGTCCGCGCCCTGGACGGCGTGAGCTTCACGCTCGACCGCGGCGAGATCCGCACCCTCGCCGGCGAGAACGGCGCGGGCAAGAGCACCCTGCTGAACATCCTCGGCGGGGCCCTGCGCCCGGACCGCGGCTCGATCACGATCGACGGCGTCCGGCGGATGGAGTACACCTCCCGCCAGGCGCTCGCCGAGGGGGTCCGCATCGCGCACCAGGAGCCGGCCATCGTGCCCCAGCTCACGGTGATGCAGAACCTGCTCCTCGGGCGGACGCGCAAGCAGCGCGCGTCCGCCCAGGACGACATCGACCGGGCCCTCAAGGACGTCCACCTGATGGGCTTCCCGATGGAGGCGAGGACCCCGGTCGGCCGGCTCAGCCCGGCGCAGCGGCACGCGCTCACCATCGCCCGGGCGTTCGCGTTCGGCGCGAAGATCGTCGCGCTCGACGAGCCGACGACGAGCATGCTCGAGCACAACGTCGAGGGGGTCCTCACCCGGGTCCGCGAGATCGCCCACGGGCGGGGCGTCGGCGTCATCTACGTCTCGCACAAGATGCCGGAGGTGATGAGCGTGTCGGACACGGTCGTCGTCCTCCGCGACGGCCGGCCCGCCTACGACGCTCCGATCGGCGAGACCTCGTCCGAGGACATCGTGCGGCGGATGGTCGGCCGGGAGCTGCTCTCGTTCGAGCGGCGCCACCCGGTCGCCCCGGACGCCGAGGTGCACTTCGAGGCCACGGGCGTCGTCCACCCGAGCGGAGTCGGACCGGAGTCGATCAGCGTCCGCCGCGGCGAGGTCGTCGGCATCGCCGGCCTCGTCGGCTCCGGCCGCACCGAGTTCCTCCGCGCGCTCATCCGCGCCGACGACGGCAGCGAGGGGACCGTCCGCCTGGGCGGCCGTGCGCTGCGCATCCGCTCGCCGCGCGACAGCCGCGACGCCGGCATCGCGTTCATCCCCGAGGACCGCAAGCACCAGGGCCTCGTCCTCCAGACCCCGGCCTACGCGAACGTCGCCCTCACCTCCGACCGGCAGCTGAACGGCTTCGGCCCCTTCATCAGCACGAAGCGGCAGATCGAGACGGCGGAGGAGATGGGCCGGCGCATGTCGCTGCGTCCCGCCGACGTCCGCCTCAACGCCCGCCAGTTCTCGGGCGGCAACCAGCAGAAGATCGTGATCGCGAAGTGGATCTGGCTCGGAGCGAGCGTCTTCCTCTTCGACGAGCCGACCAAGGGCGTCGACGTCGGCGGCAAGGTCGAGATCTACGAGCTCATCGATCAGCTGGCCTCCGAGGGGCACGCCGTGATCGTCGTCTCGAGCGACCTGCCCGAGATCATCTCCATCAGCGACCGGGTCCTCGTGATGAGGTCCGGGCGCTTCGTCTCCGAGCACGTCGGCGACGACATCACCGAGCACAGCATCGTGGCCAACGCCATGGGCGTGGCGAAAGGAACCTCATGACCTCCCCCGAGACCGGGAGCGTCGCCACCCCGCGCCGGCGCTCCTTCAACCTGCAGGCCTTCGGCATCTACATCGCCGCCGTCGTCCTCTTCGTCATCCTGGGCGTGCTGAACCCCAACTTCCTCACCATCGGCAACCTCCGCGACGTCGCGGTGTCGGCCAGCGTGAACGCCATCATCGGCATCGGCCTGACCTTCGTCATCATCACCGGCGGCATCGACCTGGCGGTGGGCGCCATGGCCAGCTTCGTCGGGATCGTCAGCGCCTCGCTGATGGTCAACGGCGGCGTGCCCCCGCTGCTCGGTCTCGCGGCCGGCATCGTCCTCGGCCTGATCTGCGGAGGGATCAACGGCCTGCTGGTCACCAAGCTGAACCTGCCGCCCTTCATCGCCACGCTCGGCACGATGAGCGTGTTCCAGGGAGGCGCCTACGTCGCCACCAACGGCAAGCCGGTCTACGACGTGCCGAAGGAGTTCATCCTCCTGCTCAACAGCTACATCGGAGGCGTGCCCGTCGTGGTCGTCATCGTGGCGGTCGTCGGAGTCGCGGCCTGGCTGCTCCTGCGCAAGACCGTGTTCGGCCAGAACGTGATCGCGGTCGGCGGCAGCGAGGAGACCGCCTGGCTCTCGGGGGTCCGGGTCCACCGCGTCAAGATCGCCGTCTACTGCATCTCCGGCGGGCTCTCGGCCCTGGCCGGCCTGGTCATCGTCGCCCGCATCAACGCCGCGCAGCCGGACGCGGGCAGCCCGTACCAGCTCACCGCGATCGCCGCGGCGGTCATCGGAGGAGCGAACCTGATGGGCGGCGAGGGCCGCATCGCGGGCACCCTGGTCGGCGCGCTCATCCTGGGCGCGCTCACCAACGGCCTGGTGCTGCTGAACGTGCCGAGCTTCTACGAGCAGATCGTCACCGGCCTCGTCGTCCTGATCGCCGTCACGCTCGACCAGGGCAGCAAGGGCTGGCCGATGTTCTCCAGAGGCCGCAGGAAGAAGCAGGAGGACGTCGCCGCTCCTCCGACCGAGTCGACGCCGTCGGTGAACGTGTGACCGCGCTGACCGCCCTCGACGGCGCGCGGGTCCTCGTGACGGGCGGCTGGGGCCTCATCGGGAGGCCCACCGTCGCGGCGCTCCTGGCGGAGGGAGCGGTCGTCACCGTCCTCGACCGCAGCGACGCGGGGGCGGACCCGGCCGTCCGGACCGTCGTCGGCGACGTGACCGACGAGGCCGTCCTCGCCGAGGCGCTGTCCGGCCAGCACGCGGTCGTCCACCTCGGCGGCTACGCCGGACTCGGGATGGCCGACGCGGTCGAGACCTACCGCGTGAACGCCGTGGGCACCTTCGCGGTGCTCGCGGCGTCCGCGGCGGCCGGAGTCGCCAAGGTCGTCTACGCCTCCAGCATCAACGCGAACGGCTACCCCCTCGGGGCCGAGCAGGCGCTCCCGCCCGTGTTCCCCTACTCCGAGGACGCGGCTCCCCGGATCTCGGACGAGTACTCGCTCTCGAAGCTCGCGAGCGAGGACGCGGCCCGGATGGCGCACACCACCTGGGGCCTCGAGCTCACCGGCCTCCGCTTCCCGCTGGTGCGCGACATCACGCTCGAGGGCGGACGGCGGTTCGGCGAGCACCTGCGCACCGCGCTCGCCGCCGACCCGCGCCGCCAGGCGGCGGAGGGGTTCAGCTACCTCGACGCGGCCGATGCCGCCCGCTCGGTGCTCGCGGCGCTGCTGCACGACACGCCTCCCGCTCCGGGGATCCTGGTCGCCGCTCCGCTCACCTACCTCCGCGGCGACACCGCGGCCGCCCTCGACGCGATCGCCCCCGGCGTGCCGCGCGGCGAGCTGCCGGGCCGCTCCGTCGGGCTCGACCTCACCCGCTCCCGCGAGCTGCTCGGCTTCGAGGCCGCGGTGCTGCTCGACGACGTGGCGCCGGACCAGCTCGCCGAGGTCGCCCCGTGACGCTCTCGCTGCTCGGCCTCGGACCCATGGGCGCCCCGATGGCGCGGAACCTCGTCGACGACGGCGGCCTCGCGGTCTGGAACCGCACCCGCGCGAAGGCCGACCCCTTCGCCGCGCTCGGAGCCCGCGTGGCGGCGACTCCGCGCGAGGCGGCGGCCGACATCACCCTGACGGTGCTGCCGGACCTCGCGCAGGTCGAGTCGCTGCTGGACGGCGAGGACGGCCTGCTCGCCGGCTGGCGCGAGCAGGCCATCGCGGATCCGGTGCTCGTCGTGCACGGGACCGTCTCGCCCTCGGCGGTGGCCGCGCTCGCCGCCCGCCTCGCCGAGGAGCACGGCGTCCGCGTCGTCGACGCCCCGCTCAGCGGCGGCACGGTCGGCGCCCGGGACGCGACCCTCAGCATCATGGTGGGCGGTGAGGAGGAGGCGGTCGCCCGCGTCCTCCCCGTGCTCGCGCGGCTCGGCCGCACGGTCCGCCACCTCGGCCCGAGCGGCGCCGGAGCGACCGCCAAGCTCTGCAACCAGATCGTGGTCGCCGGGACGGTCGCCGTCGTCTCCGAAGCCCTGCTGCTCGCCCGCACCGCCGGACTCGACCCGGAGGTGATGGTCGAGCTGCTGCAGGGCGGCCTCGCCCGCACGACCGTGCTCGAGCAGAAGAGCGCCAAGTGGCTGAAGGACGACTTCGCCGAGGGCGGCAGCGCGCGCAACCAGCTGAAGGACCTCCGCTACGTCCGCGAGGCTGCGGACGCCGAGGGCGTCGTCCTGCCCGCGATCACCGCCGTGACCGGCCTGTTCGAGAGGATGGTCGCCGACGGCGACGGCGATCTGGACCACACCGGCGTCGTCCGCACGATCGCGCGCCTCGGCGCTCCGACCCCGGGGAGGCACGCATGAGCGGATTCGTCGTCATCGACGCCCACCACCACCTGACGGATCTCCGCCGCTCCTACCCGTGGCTGGAGGGGCCGGCCGAGCCCTTCCGCTACCACGGCGACGACCGGCCGATCCGCCGCTCCTACAGCGTCGACGACTACCTCGCCGACGCCCGGGACGTGACCCTCGTCGCCTCCGTGCACGTCGAGAACGGCGCGGCCGACGCGCTCGCCGAGACGGCCTGGATCGACGCCCTCTCCCGCGAGCGCCCGGTGCCGACGGTGCACGTCGCGCACGTGTCGCTCCTGGACGCCGACGCGCCCCGGCAGCTGGAGGAGCACGCCGGGTACTCCGTGACGCGCGGCGTCCGCGACATCCTGAACTGGCACCCGGATCCGGTCTTCACGCACCGCGATCGGCCGGGGATCTCGGCCGATCCGGTCTGGCGCGCGCACTTCGCGCGGCTCGAGCCGCTGGGCCTGTCGTTCGACCTGCAGGTGTTCCCCTCGCAGCTGCAGGAGGCGGCCGAGCTCGCCAGCGCCTTCCCCGGCACCGCGATCGTGCTCGACCACCTCGGCATGCCGATCGGCCGCGACTCCGACTCGGTGGACGAGTGGCGGAGGGGGCTGCGCGCCGTCGCTGAGCGCGAGAACACGGTCGTGAAGATCTCGGCGATCGGCACGAACGACCACTCCTGGACCCGCGCGTCGATCGCGCCGTTCGTGCACGAGACGCTCGAGGCGTTCGGGCCGGCGCGGACGATGCTCGGCAGCAACTTCCCGGTCGACAGCCTCTACTCGAGCTTCTCCGAGCTGTACACCGCGTTCGACGAGCTCACCGCGGCACTCTCGCCTGCGGAGCGGCGCGACGTCTTCGCGGCGACGGCCGACCGCTTCTACCGGATCGGAGCGCCGCTGCCCGCGGTCTGAGGAGGCAGCGGGCGCCGCGGCGCGTCCGGGCGCCGGAGCAGCCGCAGGCCGGTCGCGAGCTGCCAGGCCGTGACGGCGTAGACGGAGGCGCGCTCCCAGACGCCGTCGGGCAGCAGATCGACGCCGGGCACGCGGGTGTCGACCTGCAGCATCAGCAGCGCGAGCAGGCCGACCGCGCCGAGCGCGATCCCGACCGTCCCGAGCGCCCACGGGGCGCGGCCGCGCCGGGCCGCGGCACCGGCGACGATCGAGGCCGCGTTGCCGCCGACGATCGCCATCGCGGCGCCGACCACGTGCAGGCCGCCGATCCCGTTCTGCGCACTGGCGCTGCTCCCGTGCACGAGGCCCACCACGGCGATGCCCACGGCGTAGACCACGGCGAGGGAGAGGAACAGCCCCCGCGATCCGCCCCGCGCCGCCCGCACGGTCGTGACGGCGGCGGCGAGGTAGAGCGCCCCCTGCAGGAGGAATCCGGCGTTCATCACCGCGTGCAGCGGCGAGTCGATCGCGCGCCCCTGGAACACGCCCACCTCGGGCACGCCGAGATCGCTGATGTAGTTCCGTGCGTAGCTGTAACCCGGGAACGCGGACGCGGTGACCGCCTCCGCTCCCACGTAGGCGAGCGCGCTCACCACCCACAGCACTCCGGCCCCACGAGTTCCCATGCGCCCATCATCCCCGGGCCCGGTCCCGCCGGTCGTCGTCGCCGGACGGCTCGCCGCCGCTCCGGTCACAGGCTGAACCCGCCGTCGGTCGTGAGCACCTGCCCGACGACCCAGCTGCCCGCCGACGTGGCCAGCCACGCGATCAGCTCCGCGGGGTCCGCCGGCGTGCCGACCCGGCCGAAGGGCGTGGTCGCGACGTACTCCTCGAGGTCCTCGAGCGACCGGTCGGTGGTCTCCGGGTCCAGGTATCCCGTGTTCACCGGACCGGGATCGATCGTGTTGAGCACGATCCCGAGCTCCAGGAGCTCGGCGGCGACCGTGGCGGTGACGCCGGCGAGTGCGGCCTTGCTCGCGGCGTAGGCGACCTCTCCGCGCATCGCGCCGTGGATCTGGCCGGACGTCATCCAGAACACGTGCCCCTGCGCCCGGGCGTAGGGCCCGGCTCCGACGACCCGGTCGCCGGGCCGGCGGGGTCCGTCGGTGCGCGGTGCCCGGAGCCGCGCGAACTCCGCGGTGAGCAGGAGGGTGGAGCGGGTGTTGACGTCCCAGAACGCGGTGAGCCGCTCGGGCGTCATGTCGAGGATGCTGCCGTCGTCGCCGCTCTTCGCGTGGTTGCAGACGAGGACGTCCAGGCTCCCGGTGAGGTCGGCCGCGGTGGCGATCAGACCGGGGATCGTGGAGGGATCGGCCAGGTCCGCGGCGACGTCGGCGAACCGCGCGCCCTCCGTGAGGTGCGCGCGGAGCTCGGACCGGACCGCATCGAGGTCGTCGCCTCCCCAGGGGAGGTCGAGATCGTGAGGGCGGTGATGGTGGACGACGAGGTGCGCGCCGAGGGAGGCGAGCTTCGCGGCGACGGCGAATCCGATGCCGCGCCGCCGCGAGACACCGGTGACGAGAGCGGTCCTGCCCTGCAGGGGGAGGAGTGCGGACACGGGGAGCCTTTCGATCGCGCCCGAGCGGGCCGGAGGGTGCGGGCCGGAGGGAGCGGGCCGGAGGGAGCGGGCGGGAGCGACGGGGATCGGGAAGGCCTCAGCCGCACTGCACGATCCCCACCGTACCGACCCCCCGGTGGCTTCCGTCCGGTGACGAGGTGCCGATCAGACCTGCTGGAAGACGCGCAGGCCCCGTCCCCGGGAGAAGCCGAGGCGCGAGTAGCTGTCCGCCAGCCGCTCGTCGGCGGCGACCGCCACGACGACTCCTCCCGCGGCCACCTCGTCGGTCACCGCCGACGCGTCAGGGGGACGGGGCGGGGAGCGTGGATCGGTGCGCGTCGACAGGTCCGCTGCTCGGCACCGCTCCTGCGGGGCCGAGCGACGCGGTCGCGACGATCACCCCACGGTCGCGATGACGACCGCGGCGATCGACAGGAGGGCGCGGCAGTGGTTCCATCGCGTCCACGAGCGCCGGTAGCGGTCCCACTCCCCGGCTCCGCCGCGATCGAGGCCGCGGTTGAGCGGCACGTTGCGCAGCACGGTGAGGGCCGTGCCGGAGAGGGACGCTCCGGCGATCAGCACGTCGACCGCTGAGCCGCGCACGAGACCCGAGACGCCGAGGGCGGCCGCGGCGACGGCCGTCCCGCCGAAGAGCACGAGGAACGGACCGCGCTCCGCTCGCCTGTTGATCCGGGCCATCGTCGCCGCGGCGTCCGGAGCGCTCGCCTGCCGCAGCGCCGGCATCACCATGACCGAGAACGCCGCGTAGACCCCGGCCAGCAGCCCGGTCCCGACGACGGTGATCGTGGCGATCATCGCCGGGCCGCCGTCGCCGCGATCCGGCACGCGCGGTCCCGGACGGGCGCCCGCCCGGTACCCGCGCCGTCGTCATCGGCACCCGTGCAGCGAGACGCGGGGCGGACGGTGTGCTCGCGTGGCTCGAGGCGGGCGAGGATGCGGGAGCCGGTGCGCTCGGCGCCGCCGGAGTGGAGAAAGGTCATGCCTCGATTCCACCGGTCGCTCGCCGGACGGTGAATGGGCGGGGCTCGGCTCCTCCTTCGTCAGCGTCTAGCGTGGGGCCGTGGATCCGCTCGAGCACTTCCTCTCCGGACCGCGGGCGTCGCGGGCCTTCGCTCTGCTCGTGGACATGGACGGGGCATGGGCCCTGGACGTCCGCGACGGCGCACCGCTCACCGTCGTCGCCGTGCTCGCCGGGTCGGTGCTCCTCGACGGGACCCCGCTCGGTGCGGGCGATGCGGCGCTGGTGCGCGGCCCGGAGCCGTACACCGTGTCCGATCCGGCGGGGAGCCCGCCGACGATCCGGATCGATCCCGGGCACCGGTGCGTCAGCCTCGACGGACGCGACCTCTCCGACGAGCTGCGCAACGGCGTCCGCCACTGGGGCACCGCCTCCGGCGGCGGGACGGGTCTGCTCGTGGCGTCCTACGACCGTTCCGACGAGGTGGGCGGTCTCGTGCTGCGCTCGCTCCCGCGTGTGGCGATCGTGCCGGGACACGGGACCGTCGATCCCGTCGTCGGCCTCCTCGCCGGCGAGCTGGCCCGGGAGGGCACCGCGGGCCGGGTCGTGATCGACCGGCTCCTCGACGTGCTCACGGTCTCGACGGTGCGGCGCTGGGCCGAGCTCGCTGCTCACCGGGGGGAGACGTGGCTCACCTGCGACGACGCGGTCGTGCTCGCAGCGCTCGACCGCCTCCACTCGCGGCCCGCCGAGGCGTGGACGGTCGAGTCCCTCGCGCGGAGCGTGAACGTCTCCCGGGCCACGCTCGCCGAGCGGTTCCGGGCGGGCGTCGGCCGGCCGCCGATGGAGTACCTCGCCCGCTGGCGTCTCACCGTCGCCGCGGATCTCCTCCTCGATCCCGGCAGGACCGTCGCGTCCGTCGCCCGGGAGGTCGGCTACGAGAACGCTTTCGCCTTCAGCACCGCCTTCAAGCGGCAGGCAGGCGCGACGCCCAGCGAGTTCCGCCGGCAGCGGGCGCCGGTCCTCTGAGGAGGCGGCGCGCGGGTCGAGGCTTCAATCCGCTGACGCCTCCTCGTCGAGCTCCTCGGCGAGCTCGTCCGCGGTCAGCCGGTCCCCGGGAACGGGCGTGCGGAAGGCTGGCGCGTCCTCGTCCTCGTCCACCGCGGGCTCCGCCTCGGCGGGAGCGGTGTCGGGCTCGAGGAGGACGTCGTCGTCGTCGACGGTGTCTCGGGCGCGATCGGCGTCGCGCGGCTCGTGTGCGGGCAGGAACGGTTCGGCCATGGACATGCTCGGAGCATGCCACCGTCGAGTAGCGAGCGGGTGAACGGATGTCCGGAGCCGCCGCTGACCGTTCCGCTCGGCGGGTCGGGCTCCGCCCGGTGCGACTCGCCGCGGGCTCGGAGGCCGGCGCGGACTACTCCTCGTCCGCCCGGTAGACCTTCCGGAACGCGTCCTTGCGGGCGATCCTCCCGCCGCGGAACTCGTAGATGTCGCAGCCCCGCGTGACCTGGGGTCGGCCGTCGGGGCCGGTCCCGGTGAAGGACCAGGTGGCCGCGCCGCGCGTCCCGGCGATGAGGGGAGCCCCCTCCTCGTGCCGCTCCTGTCCGGTGTCGAAGGCGAGCATGAGCGCGAATCCCTCGCGGACCTGCTCCTTCCCCGTCCAGGTGCGGCCGGGCTCGGGGCCGACGGACGCGCCGTAGACGCAGTCGTCGGTCATGTGGCTCATCAGCGCTTCGAGGTCGTGGCGGGTCCAGGCGTCGCTGAACGCGGCCAGCACCTCGGGCGTCATCTCGCTCGTGCTGGTCTCGGTCGAAGAGGAGTCGTCCATGAGCGGGCCTCGGTCCTTCTGATCGGTGGACCGTCGTCGGTCGCTCTGCGACCGTGGCAGGTGAGCGGCCGCAGTGGCAACGCCCTCTAGCGGTCATGTCCGGAAGCGGACGGCCGGCGGATCAGTGGTCCGTCGATCCGCCGACCAGCGGGTGAGCGCGACGGCGGGGGGCGGTGCACTGCGGGCGGCGGGAGCGGCCGCCGAGGCGACCCGCTCCACCGGGCACTGCCCCGTCTCGATGCTGAGCCCCTTCGTGAAGGCCGTGCCGAAGTCGGACGCGGGCCGGTCCTCCTCCGCCTCCTCGGTCGCGGCTCCCGGGTCGCCCGCTGCGGCCGGATGCTAGGCGCTCGCCGCCTCCTCCGCCACCTCCTCCCCGCCGACCGGCGCCGACGCGCAGGATGAGGAGCACCGGTCGCGGCGGGCACCGACTCCGCACCCGACCGGCACTGAGACCGCCACGAGCCCGCGCCGGCGGGAGGACAGCGAGAGCACCATGGGATTCTGGGGACCGACCGACGAGACCCGCGGCACGCGCCCGGTCGACGAGCCGCTCGGCGAGCTGGAGCTCGTGCACGCCTTCACCAGCGGGCCGATGCCCACCGGCGTCAGCGTCTCGCACACCGGGCGGATCTTCGTGAACTTCCCGAAGTGGGGCGACGAGGTCCCGGCCACGGTCGTGGAGCTGGTCGACGGAGCGGCGGTGCCCTACCCGGACGAGGCCTGGAACACGCCGTCGGGAATCGACGACGCCGGCGCCCTCGTCTCGGTGCAGAGCATCGTCGTCGATCCGGCCGACCGGCTCTGGATGCTCGACACCGGCAGCCCGATGTTCGAGCCGACGAAGAAGGGCGGCCCCAAGCTCGTCCGCGTCGACCTGGCGACCGACACCGTCGAGCAGGTGATCGTCCTCGAGCCGGACGTCGCCCTGCCGACCACCTACCTCAACGACGTGCGCTTCGATCTGCGGCGCGGCATCGCCTACATCACCGACTCGGCCGACTCCGGCCCGAACGGGATCATCGTCGTCGACCTCGAGACGGGGACCGCCTGGCGCCGCCTGCACGACCACCCGAGCACGAAGGCGCTCACTCCTCCGGAGCTCGTGCCGATGGCCGAGGGCCGCGTGCTGATGAAGCGCCCGGCAGACGGCGCCCCGCAGCCGGTGACGATGGGCGCCGACGGCATCGCGATCTCGGCCGACGGCGAGCGCCTCTGGTACTGCCCGCTCGCCTCCCGCCGCTGGTTCAGCGTGGCGACGGCGGCCCTGGTCGACCGGTCGGTGCCGGACGAGGACGTCGCGGCGACCGTCGTCGACGAGGGCGACAAGGGCGGGGGAGCGGACGGACTCGAGACGGATGCGCTGGGCCGCTTCTACGCCACGAGCTACGAGAACAACGCGATCGTCCGCCGTCGCACCGACGGCACGATGGAGACGATCGTGCACGACGAGCGGCTGCTCTGGCCCGACACCCTGTCGATCGCGACGGACGAGCACCTGTACGTCACCGCGAACCAGCTGCACCGCCAGGCCGACTACCAGGGCGGCACGGATCTGCGGACGTACCCGTACGCGCTGTTCCGGGTGCGGATCGGCGCGGGGCCGGTTCTCCTGCGCTGAAGGCCCCCGCCTGGTCGCCTGCGCCGAGATCCGCAGCGCGGATCAGCGCCAGTGGGCGAGCTCCGTGCGGAGGGTCGCGCGGGCGCGGGCGAGCAGTCCGCGGACGGTCGAGGTCGTGAGGCCCAGCTCGTGCGCGATCGCGTCGTAGCTGCACTGCTCCAGCTGGCGCAGCTCCCAGCAGCGGCGCTGGGCCGGGGGCATCGCGGCGAGCACCCGGTTGGCGTCGGCGGCGAGCGATCCGCAGTGCGCGGCGTGCTCCGGGTCGTCGGCGGCGGAGGCGGGGAACTCGTCGTCCAGCTCGGCTCGCAGCCGCGAGACGCTGGAGCGGAGTCGGTCGACGCTGCGGCGGCGGGCGGTCGTGACGAGCCAGCCGGCGATGGTCTCGCCGTCGATCACGCTGTCCACGTGGGTCCACGCCGCGAGGAACGTCTCCTGCACCACGTCGTCGACGTCGGCGCTGCTGCGGAGGGTGCGGGCGGCCGTCGTGCGGAGCAGCGCGGTGTAGCGGCGGACGATGGTGGCGAACGCGCGGTCGTCGCCCTCCGCGGCGCGGATGACGAGCATCCGGTCCGAGTCGGGCTCGAGCAGTGCGAGCGGCGGCGCGGCGAGGGTCGAGGGGCGGGCCCTCGGGAGGCGTGCGGGGGTGGTGGCGGTGAGCATGCGGACTCCGGTCGACTTGATGTGTACGCATGATTCGGAGGCGCGCTCCGGCCCGGTTTCCCGGGGCGGGACCCCAGTGAGAGGGGCAGGTCTGTCCGGTTTCCGGGGACGTCAGCGCCGCCGCGACCACCAGCGGCGGGACCGCTCCGGCTCGGCGGCCGCCCGGGCCTCGGCCGCGGCGGCGCGATCGGCGCGCCGCTGCGACCAGGCGGCGACCTCCTCGTCGACGTCCCGGAGCGGGGTGACGACGGGGGGCCCGCCGAGCAGCTGGCGGCGTGCCTCGATCACCCGCGTGTTGAAGTCGGCGAGCTCGGCGCGCACCTCCTCCTCGCGGTGCAGGCGGTCGAGGCGCTCGTCGAGCGCGCGGTCCTCGGCGCGGAGGAGGAAGGCGGCCGGGCCGATCCCGGTGAGGTTCTCGCGCTCGATCTTGCGGCGGATCCACCAGTCCGGGTCGTGGGCCGCGCCCAGGTCCGGGAGCGGCTTCCCCGATCCCGGTAGGTCGTCGAAGTCGCCGCGGCGGATCGCGAGCTGGATCGCCGTCTCGACGAACGCGGCCCGCTCGAGCGGATCCTCGGGCAGGGCGGGCTGCTCCGACTCCTCCTCGCCCGCGGCGCCGGCCCGGTACCGGGCGGCGCGCTCCCTCGCATCCGACATCCCTCCACGCTAGATCGGGCTCCTCGCCGCGGGCAACCACCCCTCCCGCCGTCTCCGTGGTCGGTGGGGCTCCGCGGGTCGACATCGGCGGACCGGCGTGCGTAGTATCGATACTCGATAACATCGACGATCGATAAGGAGTACGTCATGACGAGTGTCATCTCCAGCGGACCGGTCCGGGAGCGTCCGCGCGTGTTCCGGGTGGCGAGAGCGGTCCTGCTCATCGTCGCGGTCTTCTCCGTGCTCACCGCGCTCCTGCAGACCTGGACGGTCACCACCGGGCGCACCCTGCTGGTCTTCGGGGGAGCGGACGGCCGCCTCCCGCTCCGGAGCCTCCCGCAGCTGCTGCAGGCCGAGCCGCGCGAGGGCACCGCGCCCACGCTCGCCGACGCCGCTCTCTCCCTCCGCCTGCTCGGTGCGCTGCCGAGCCTCCTCCAGGCGGTCACCATCGTCCTCGCCACGGTCTTCCTCCTGCGGGTCCTCCGCGGCATCGCGGCCGGACGCCCGTTCGACCCCTTCGTCCTCGCGAACTGGCGCCGTCTGAGCCTCGCCCTGCTGATCGGAGGAGTGGCGCAGGGCCTCGCCGACACCGCGGCGGGCCTGTACCTCAGCTCCGGCATCGGCCTGCTGTTCGCCGCCGGCCGGGTGACCGACGAGCAGCGCGATGCCTTCCTCGGCGGCGACTACCAGGCCATCGGGACGAACCTGCCGCAGTGGCCCGTCCCCGTCCTGCTCGCCGGAGTGGTGGCCCTCGCCCTGACGGCGGCGTTCCGCGCCGGCGCGAAGCTCGAACGGGACGTCGACGGCGTTGTCTGAGCCCGCCGACGACGAGAGGCACCGGATCGACTGCCACCTCGGAGCAGTGCTGGCCGAGCGCGGCGTGACCCTCACCGCCCTCTCGGCCCGCACCGGCATCACGATGGCGAACCTCTCCATCCTCAAGAACAACCGCGCCCGCGCGATCCGCTTCACGACGCTGACGCTCATCTGCGACGCGCTCGACTGCACCCCGCAGGAGCTGTTCTCGATCCGGGCCGTCGACGAGCGGGGGTAGCGGCGGGCGGATCGGCCAGGGGATCTCTGCGGGGCCGATGGTGTGGACGCCGTCCCATCGGATCGTCGATCGAGCAGGCCTCGGTCGCGCTCCGTGTCCGCCCTTTCTGGGATCGGCCGGAGCTCCGCGGAGCTCGCTCTCGTCCCGACCCGTGGATGAGCCTCACCAGCGCGGTCGGCGGCCTCGGCCATCGACCGTCCACAGGGGAGCGAGCTCGTCAGCGGGACCGTCGAATGCGCCTCCGGTGGATGCCGGCGGCTGCTCGCGGTCGTCCCTCCCGACGCGAACCACTCCCGAGCAGTTGTCGAGCACTCGAAAGGACCCCGCAGACACGCATCGCGGGAACCCTCCGGGACCCTCGCGCCATCACGGTGACTTCCACCGTCGAAGGGCCCCTCCTGAAGATCCGGGCCGACTACTGGTCCCAGGAGTCCATCCCCGAGGGACGTGTGCGAAGCGTCCTCGTGCGTGCTTCCGCGAACCGGTCCCGCGCTGAGCGATCTCCCTGAGACGGCGGCGGTGTACCCGTCGACGAGGCCGCCGGTCATCGTCCCCGCGAGGAGCGCCCGCTTCAGACCCGCACCGACGACGAACACGTCGATCGACCCGGGGTTCCCGAACGGGGGACGGACCGTGATGCACGTCTGGTCGTGCTGAGCGGCGGTCAGCGGTCGAGGACTTGACGAATGACGAGGACTCGGTTCTCCGTCGACTCCCGCCCGACCGGGTCGAACCCGCTCGCCGTCATCACTGAGACCCTGCTCGAGCCGGTCGGCGTGCTTGTGCGCGCCGCGCTGCGGCCGCTTCCCGCCCGCTCAGTCCAGCGGGTAGCCCGGCAGCCCGTCGATGCTGACCGCGTTCCGCGTGGCGCGGTACTCGGCCATGCCGTCGGGGCCCTTCTTCTCGGCTTGGAGGAGGAGCAGGTCGCGCTCGCCGACCGGCTCCATCACCGGCACGCCCCAGCCGCACGCGTCGCTGATGCGGGTGAGCTCGACGGTGACGACCGCGCGGGTGCTCGGGTGATCGGGGTGCTGCTCCGCGACCTCGGCGAACGCCTCCGAACCGGGCAGGTGCACGGAGCCGGTGCCGTGCAGGCGGACGATGCGCGGACGCGGTCCGAACGACGCGAACATCAGGCACACGCGCCCGTTCTCGCGCAGGTGCGCGATCGTCTCGACTCCGCTGCCCGTGTAGTCGACCCAGCCGACCCGCCGCGGGCCGAGGATCGAGAACGAGTCGTGGCCGCGCGGCGACATGTTGACGTGCCCGTCGGCGGCGAGGGGCGCGGTGGCGACGAACCACATCGGCTGCTCGTGGATCCAGGAGGAGAGGCTCTCGTCTATCTCGTCGTAGACGTGCGCCACGGGATCAGGCCCCGGCCGCGCGGCGGACCAGCTCGGTGACGGCGGCGCGCGTCTCGGCGTCGGCGGAGACGAGCGCGTAGGCGGTCGGCCAGATCGTGCCGTCGTCGAGCTGCGCGCCGTCCTGGAAGCCGAGGGTCGAGTAGCGCGTGCCGAACTTCGCGCCGGGCTGGAAGAAGACGATCGCCTTGCCGTCGGAGCGCGCGTAGGCGGGGAAGCCGTACCAGGTCTTCGGGAGGAGGTCGGGAGCGGTCTCGCCGACGACGTCGTGCAGCATCTGGGCGATCGGCCGCTCCTCGTCGGTCATCGCGGCGATCGCGGCCTCCGCGTCCCTGCGGTCGGCGTCGGCCTTGTCGGCGCTCTTCTGCCGCTTCGCCTCCGCCCGCAGCTCGGCCGCGCGCTGCTTCATCGCCGCGCGCTCGTCCTTCGAGAAACCGTCTTCGGAGGCCATGTCCGCCCGTCCCGTCCGTCTGCGGCTCCCGGTCCGGGAGCGTCCCCGCACATCGTGACAGCGCCGCACTCGCCGCACAACGGCGGGAGCGAGCGCGACCGCGCGCCCCGGAAGCCCAGCCTCCGCGGTTAGCGTGGGCGGATGCGCCTCCTCCTGATCCGCCACGGCCAGACCCCCTCCAACGTCGCCGGGCTCCTCGACACCCGCATCCCCGGACCCGGGCTCACCGACCTCGGCCGCACCCAGGCCGCGGCGCTGCCCGGTCGGCTCGCCGGCGAGGGGATCGGCGCGCTGCTCGTCTCGACGATGGTCCGCACCCACGAGACGGCCGCCCCTCTCGCCGCGGCGCTCGGGCTCGAGCCGATCGAGCGCGACGGCATCCGCGAGGTCGCGGCCGCGGGGCTCGAGATGCGCGGCGACGACGCGGCGGTCGAGGAGTACATGGGCACGGTCTTCCGCTGGGCCGGCGGCGAGACGTCGATCCGGCTGGCGGGCGGCGAGACGGGCGACGAGTTCGCGGCGCGCTACGACGCGGTGGTGGCGGAGGCGGAGGCGCTCGGGCACGAGGTCGTCGCGCTGGTCAGCCACGGCGCGGCCATCCGCTGCTGGGCGGGTCTGCGCTCCCTCGACCTCGATGCGCGCTTCATCGCCGACCACCTGCTCGACAACACCGGCGTCGTCGTCCTCGAGGGCTCGGGCGACGCGTGGACGCTCGTGTCCTGGCAGGGCGAGCCCGTCAGTGGAGTCGGCGCGGCGGCCCCCTCGGGCCCGGCGGGCGAGACCACCGTCTGAGCTGCGGGGCCTCCTCGCCGGTCGAGCAGCGGCGGATGGAGACCGGCCGGAACGAGCGCCGCCGGCCGCGCCATCACGGTAACGATCGCGCAACACTCCGGAAACCAGCTCCGACCAGCACATTCGCTCGCGCCGATCGGTTCATCACCACCCCTGGACCCGCCCCCGCAATTGTCCGACGTTTGCCCCTCGGCAGCTCCGCGGCTACCGTGGTCGGCGGTCCTCACGGGCCCCGATGAACCGGTCCGCGCTCGCACGGCGTCCCCCCAGGACGCGCCGCGATCGTACGGTCAACGGGAGTGGAGGCGGCCCCGAGGCCGCCTCGGACGCTCTCGCCTCCACCCCCTGCCGCGCTGAGCGGCGGGACGTACGCGGAGGCTCGACGCACGGCTGTCCCACGCTCCCGACCCGGCACCACGAGATGAGCGCAGGGCGTCGTCCCTGCGCGCCGACGGAGTGTACGTGCACCAGAACCAGCAGATCATCAGCGAGCCCCGGAGCGAGGCGGGTGCCGATCCCGCGACCCCCGCTCTCGAGGCCCGCCACCTCTTCAAGGTGTTCGGCCGGAAGCCCGACGAGGTCGTCCGCCGACTGGGCGAGGGCGCCGACCGCGGCGAGCTCGCCGGACTCGGCACGGCCGCGGTGATCGACGCGTCCTTCACCGTGCGCCGCGGCGAGATCTTCGTCGTGATGGGCCTCTCCGGCTCCGGGAAGTCCACCCTGATCCGCATGCTGAACGGGCTCCAGGAGCCCTCCGCGGGCGAGGTCCTGATCGAGGGCTCCACCATCACCGGCGTCTCCGAGGCGGAGCTGCGCCGCGTGCGCCGCTCGTCGGTGTCGATGGTGTTCCAGCACTTCGCGCTCCTCCCGCACCGCACCGTGCTCGACAACGTCGCGTACCCGCTCGAGATCCAGGGCGTCCCCGCGGCCGAGCGCCGCGAGCGGGCCCTGCTCGCGGTCGAGCGCGCCGGTCTCGCCGGCTGGCACGAGAAGATGCCCGACGAGCTCTCCGGCGGCATGCGCCAGCGCGTCGGCCTCGCCCGGGCGCTCGCCGCCGACACCGACATCGTGCTGATGGACGAGGCGTTCTCGGCACTCGACCCGCTGATCCGCCGCGAGATGCAGGAGCAGCTGATCGAGCTGCAGCACGAGCTCGGCAAGACCATCGTCTTCATCACGCACGACCTCAACGAGGCCATGTTCCTCGGCGACCGCATCGCGGTGATGCGCGACGGCCGCATCGTCCAGATCGGCACCCCGGAGGAGATCCTCACCGACCCGGCGAACGACTACGTCGCCCAGTTCGTGCAGGACGTCGACCGCGCCCGCGTGCTCACCGCCTCTGCCGTGATGGAGCCCGCCCGCTCCGTGGTCACCCTGGCGGCCGGTCCCCGCGCCGCGCTCCGGAGCATGCGCGACCTGCAGACCTCGGCCGCGTTCGTGGTCGGCGGCGGACGCCGCCTGCTGGGCACGGTCCGCGACCGCGACGTGATCGAGCAGGTGCGCCGGAGCACCGGCGACCTCTCGGCGGTCCTCACCTCCGACGTCGTCACCGTCGGTCCGGACACCGCCCTCAGCGAGGTCATCGAGCCCGCCGTCGAGTCGGCGCTGCCGGTCGCCGTGGTCGACGCCGACGGGCGTCTGCTCGGAGCGATCCCGCGGGTGACCCTGCTCGCGGCGCTCGGCAACGTGCCCGCCCGCACCGGCGAGCACCCGCTGATCGAGCCGCCCGCCACCGTCTCGACCGAGGTCGTCACCGCGACCCTGCACGCGACCGGAGGCCCCGTCGAGGACGCCGTCCTCGCGGCGGACGGAGGTGCACGATGACCGATCTCGGCTTCCGCCTCCCGCTCGGCGCCCTCGCCGAGGGTGCCGTCGACGTCCTCACGCAGACCTTCCAGCCGGTCTTCGACCTGCTGCGCACCGTCTTCGGCGCCCTCTACTCTTGCGTCGACCTCGTCCTCGCGACACCGCCCTTCTGGGTGATCGTCGCCTTCCTCGCCGTACTGGCCTACGCCGTCCGCGGCTGGGTCTTCGCGGCCGGCACCGCCGTGGGGCTCCTGCTGATCGTGGGGGTCGACCAGTGGGAGAACGCGATGGACTCCCTCGCGCTGGTGCTCGTCGCCTCCGTGATCGCCATCGCGCTGAGCGTGCCGCTGGGCGTGCTCGCCGCGCGCAACCGCACGGCCTCCGCGGTCATCCGGCCCGTGCTCGACCTGATGCAGACGATGCCGGCCTTCGTCTACCTGATCCCCGCGCTGATCCTGTTCCGGGTCGGAGTGGTGCCGGGCATCGTCGCGACCATCGTGTTCGCGATGGCGCCGGGCGTCCGGCTCACCGAGCTGGGCATCCGCGGCGTCGACCCGGAGCTCGTCGAGGCGGGGGAGTCGTTCGGCTCCTCGAAGTGGCGGATCCTCCGCCAGATCCAGCTGCCGCTCGCGCTGCCCTCGATCCTGGCGGGCCTCAACCAGGTCATCATGCTCTCGCTCTCGATGGTCGTCATCGCGGGCATGGTCGGCGCCGGAGGGCTGGGCGGCGACGTCGTCGCGAGCCTCAACCGGATCGATGTCGCGCTCGGCTTCGAGGCGGGCATCTCCGTCGTGATCCTCGCGGTCGTCCTCGACCGGATGACCGGCGCGCTGGGCTCGCCCTCGCCGGCGAGGGTCGCCCGGGCGAAGAACCGCCGCGCCGTCGTGGCGACCCGTTCGGCCGTCGGCGTCGTCTCGATCGGCCTGGTCGCGTCCCTCGGGGCCGCGACCCTCGCCGCTCCCGCCACCGCCGCCTCCGTCGACAACGGCGACCGCACCGACGTGACCGTCGCCGTGTTCCAGGGCTGGGACGAGGGGATCGCCGTCTCCGCTCTGTGGGAGGCGGTGCTCGAGGAGCAGGGCTACGACGTGACCCTGCAGAACGCCGACGTCGCCCCCGGCTTCCAGGGCCTCTCGACCGGCGACTACGACCTCGCCCTCGACACCTGGCTGCCGCTCACCCACGCCCGGTACGTCGAGCAGTACGGCGACTCGATCGTCGACCTGGGCGCGTGGAACGACGAGGCGAAGCTGACCATCGCGGTCAACGAGGACGCCCCGATCGACTCCCTCGAGGAGCTCGCCGCCGACCCGGGCGTCGTCGGCAACCGCCTGATCGGCATCGAGCCCGGCTCCGGTCTCAACAAGACGACGACCGAGGACGTCATCCCCGGCTACGGCCTGGAGGGGATGGACTACCTCACCTCGTCGACGCCGGCCATGCTCCAGGAGCTCTCGAGCGCGACCGCCGCGGGCGAGAACATCGCCGTCACGCTCTGGCGCCCGCACTGGGCCTACGACGCCTTCCCGGTCAAGGACCTCGAGGACCCGAAGGGCCTGCTCGGGCAGGCGGAGGGGATCCACTCCTTCGGCTCGGCCGCGTTCGACGCGGACTACCCGACGATGAGCCGCTGGATCCGCGACTTCCGGATGGACTCGAAGACGCTCTACTCGCTCGAGAACGCGCTGTTCAACGACGGGGCCGACGACCGCTCCGCCGCCCTCGCCGCGTGGATGGACGAGAACCGGGAGTACGTCGACACGCTGATCACCTGATCCGCCACCACGACGAAGGCCGAGAGGCCGGGCGGCCCCGGACCAGGGGTCCCGGCCTCTCGGCCTTCGTCGCGCAAAAGTCAGGCGGCGCTGACCCGGCGTCCCGCGGTGGCGCGGACCAGGAGGGTGACCACCAGCACCACGGCGGCGGCGACCAGCGCGGCGATCCCGGCGGGGACCGAGACGAGCTCGCCGGCGAAGCGGCCGACGGCGACCCAGGAGAGTCCCCAGACGAGCGAGAGCATCGGGGCGATGCGGCCGCGGCCGGTGACCGCGATCAGGAGTCCGACGAGCGCGGCGACGGCGAGGACGACGACCGCCCAGACCGCGGCGCCCGGACCGTCCGCGCTGCCGACTCCCGCGCCGACGAGCCCGGCGGTGACGTTCGCGGCCGTGGCCACGCACACCCAGCCGAGGTAGAGCCCGAAGGTGCCGTCCGTCACGATCGCGTCGACCACTCCGGCCGAGCGGGTGGTCCGCAGGATCACGAAGATGCGCGCGAGCACGGCGAGCAGCAGGGCGATCACGACGACGCTGAGCGTCAGGAAGCCGGCCTGGACGACCAGGATCCACGCGGCGTTCAGGAGGAGGCTCGCGGCGGCCCAATAGCCCAGCCGGCGGTGGCGGGTGCGGGCTGTCTGCGAGGGCAGGAACTGCCAGATCGCGTAGGCGATGAGGCCGGTGTAGATGACGCTCCAGATCGCGAAGGCGGGGCCGTCGGGAGCGATGGGGGTCGAGGACGCGGTCAGGGCGCCGCCGGCCGCGTTCTGGATCTGCGTGCCGCCCGCGGCGCCCGAGCCGATGAAGGAGCCGATGAGGGCGAGCACCGCGCTCACGGCGACGACGACCTGGCGGATCCGGTCGGCGCGGTCGGGGGTTCGTGTGGCGGTCATGTCGCTCCTCCATTAGTCAGCTGGCTGAGTAATGAGAGTAGCGCGATTCCGCTCCCCGTCCACTGGGGCTTGCGGCGAGGCCCCGACCCTGGAGAGGGCCGGGGCCGGATCCTCAGGCGCGGGCGGCCGCGTACTGCTCGCGGATCACGGGGCGGTGGTCCGGCGCGGGCTCGGCCACCGAGGTGACGGTCCACGTCGGACGCGATCCTGTCAGCGCCCAGGCGGCCTGCACGGCGGCACCGTCGGCCACGTACTCGCCGGGCGTCGGCACCTGCACGGGCACGTCGAACACCTGCGAGGCCGCGAGCTGCACGGCGCGGTTCTGCGCGGCTCCGCCGATGAGGAGGATGCGCCGCGCCTCCACTCCCTGCGCGCGAACGGCGTCGAGGCCGTCGGCCAGTCCGCAGAGCATGCCCTCGATGGCCGCGCGGGCGAGGTTCGGCCGCGTGGTCGAGGCGATGGTCATCCCGTGCAGGCTCGCGGTCGCGTCCGGCAGGTTCGGCGTGCGCTCGCCCTCGAAGTAGGGGACCAGCACGAGGCCGTCGGCACCCGGCTCCGCCTCGAGGGCCAGTGCGGCGAACTCGTCGAAGTCGCTGCCGAGCAGGGTCGCGGTCGAGGCCAGCACGCGCGCGGCGTTGAGGGTCGCGACCAGCGGCAGGAAGCGCCCGCTCGCGTCGGCGAAGCCGGCGACGGTCCCGGAGGCGTCGCGCACCGGGTCGTCCGTGACGGCGAAGACGGTGCCGCTCGTGCCGATGCTGACGATCACGTCGCCGGGGCCGGCGCCGAGGCCGAGCGCGGCGCCCGCGTTGTCGCCCGCGCCGGGGCCGACGACGAGTCCGCTCTCGGTGCGGCCCGCCTCCTCCGAGGGGCCGAGCACGCGGGGGAGCAGCGGGCGGTGGCCGAGGGCGCGCTCGAGCAGGTCGAGGTCGTAGCCGTCCGCTCCCCAGTACGAGGTGCCGGACGCGTCGGACCGGTCGGTCGTGAGCGCGTCGAGCTGCGGACCGCGGGCGGAGTCGGGGCCGTAGCCGAGCAGGCGCCAGGTCAGCCAGTCGTGGGGGAGCGCGACGGCGGCGACACGGGCGGCGTTCTCGGGCTCGGCGTCGCGCAGCCAGCGGAGCTTGGTGGCGGTGAAGGAGGCGACCGGCACCGATCCGGTCCGCTCCGCCCAGGCCCCGGCTCCGAGCTCCTCGATGAGCGCGGCGGCGGCGGGCGCGCTGCGGGTGTCGTTCCAGAGCAGAGCGGGGCGGATGACGGCGCCGCTCTCGTCGAGGACGACCATGCCGTGCTGCTGGCCGCCGACCGAGATCGCGGCGACGTCGTCGAGCCCGCCGGCGTCGGCGAGGGCGAGCTGCAGCGCCTCCCACCACGCGGCCGGATCGACCTCGGTGCCGTCCGGGTGGCTCGCCCGGCCGGTGCGCACCACGGCGCCGGTGTCGAGGTCGCGGACGACCACCTTGCAGCTCTGGGTCGACGAGTCGATCCCTGCGACGAGCGTCATCGCTGTCCTCTTTCGTTGGGGGGGTGCGGGTTCGGGCGTCCGGTGCGGAACCGGGCCGGATGCAGGAGAACGGACGAGACCCCGTGCGGGTGCAGGGGATCTCGTCCGTTTCAGGTCGTCCCGCGGCGGACCGCGGGCTCAGGGGGTGCGGGTCAGCCGCGGGCGCCGAGCAGGTGCTCGGTGGCCAGCTGCTGCAGGCGCACGAAGCCGAAGCCCTTGCCGCCGAGGTAGGCGTCGGCGTCGAACGACTCGTACGAGGCGGTGTCCGCGAGCAGGTCGTCGTACGACTCGCCCTCGTTCAGCGTCGGGGTGGAGAGCTCGGCGACCTTGGCGGCGGCCAGCGCCTCCTGCACCTCGGGGTCGGCGCGGAAGGCCGCGGCGCGCTCCTTGAGCAGCAGGTAGGTGCGCATGTTCGCTGCGGCCGAGTCCCAGACTCCGGTCTCGTCCTCGGTGCGCGAGGGCTTGTAGTCGAAGTGGCGCGGGCCGTCGTAGGCCGGGACGCCGCCGGGGCCGCCGTTCTCGAGGAGGTCGACGAGCGAGAACGCGTTGTGCAGGTCGCCGTGGCCGAAGACCAGGTCCTGGTCGTACTTGATGCCGCGCTGGCCGTTGAGGTCAATGTGGAAGAGCTTGCCGTGGTACAGCGCCTGGGCGATGCCGGCGGTGAAGTTCAGGCCCGCCATCTGCTCGTGGCCGACCTCGGGGTTCACGCCGACGAGCTCGGGGCGCTCGAGGGAGTCGATGAACGCGATCGCGTGGCCGAGCGTGGGCAGCAGGATGTCGCCGCGGGGCTCGTTCGGCTTGGGCTCGATGGCGAAGCGGATGTCGTAGCCCTTGTCGGTGACGTAGTCACCGAGCAGGTTGACGGCCTCGCGGTAGCGCTCGAGCGCGGCGCGGATGTCCTTGGCGGAGTCGTACTCGGCGCCCTCGCGGCCGCCCCACATGACGAAGGTCTTCGCGCCCAGCTCGGCGGCGAGGTCGATGTTGCGGAGGACCTTGCGCAGCGCGAAGCGGCGGACGTCGCGGTCGTTCGAGGTGAAGCCGCCGTCCTTGAAGACCGGGGCGCTGAAGAGGTTGGTGGTGACCATCGGCACGATGAGGCCGGTGGACTCCAGCGCGCCCTTGAGGCGGTCGATCTGGGTCTGGCGCTCGGCGTCGGTGGAGCCGAAGGCGAACAGGTCGTCGTCGTGGAAGGTGAGGCCGTACGCGCCGAGCTCGTCGAGCTTCTCGACCGCGTGGACGACGTCGAGCGGCTCGCGGGTCGGGCCGCCGAACGGGTCCGTCCCGTTGTAGCCGATGGTCCAGAGGCCGAACGAGAACTTGTCGGCGCGGGTGGGGGTCAGGGACATGGGATCCGAATCCTTTCCGGCGACGTCGCCGAATTGTTGTTGAGCCCAACATATCCCCTGAGGGTCGGGAGGCGCAACGAGCGGAAGGCCCGGCGCGTCGCCCTCCGGCCGATCGCGGGTGCCGCCCGTTCGTGCCGCGGAACCGCTCGCGGAGCGGGCCGGCGCCCGGGGAGGTCGTCGCGAGGATCGCTTGCGCAAGCGCTTCGACTGTGCGTACAGTCGCTCCAGCACGACCGGTCGAAGCGCTTCGAAGCTCGACCGCGACCGACGACGACGTCCGGCAGGAGGAGCCATGGCGACCATCCACGACGTGGCCCGCGCTGCCGGAGTCTCGATCAGCACCGTCTCCTACGCCCTCTCCGGCAAGCGCTCGATCGCCGCCTCCACCCGGCAGCGCGTCGACGACGCGGTGCGCCAGCTCGGCTACCGGCCCCACGCGGGAGCCCGGATGCTCGCCGGGGCGCGGACCCACATCCTCGCCCTCTCCGCCCCGATGCGCGGCGAGCTGCACCTGCCGACCCACATGCGCTTCGTCACCGAGGTGCTCGAGCGCGCCCGGGAGTCGGACTACGACGTCCTGCTGCTCGTCACCGACGAGGCCTCCAGCGGCATCGGGCGCGTCTCCTCCTCCTCGCTCGTCGACGGCATCGTCCTGATGGGCGTCGACGACGACGACGACCGCGCCGAGCTGATCCGCGCGGCGGGGGTCCCCGCCACCTTCATCGGCGTGCCCGCCGACTCCCACGATCTCGCCTGCGTCGACCTCGACTTCGCCGAGGCCGCCCGGCAGAGCGTCCGCCGGCTCGCCGAGCTGGGCCACCGCTCGCTCGGCCTGCTCGAGCACCCGCAGTCCTACACCGACCGCAACGCCGGCTTCGTCCGCCGCTTCGACGAGGCGTTCCGCGCCGAGGCCGCAGCGCTCGGAGTCGAGATCGCGGTCGAGCGCCCGCACATCGGCCGCCCGAGCGCATCGGCCGCGATCGACGCGATCCTCGCCGCACCCGTCCCGCCGACCGCGCTCGTGCTGCACTGCAACGAGCCCGTGGCGGAGGCGGCGATCGAGCGCGTCCTCGAGCGCGGCCTCTCCGTCCCCGGTGACCTGTCGATCCTGGCGGCCTGCGCCAGCTACGACGGCGGCGCCCTCCCTGTCCCCACCAGCAGTCTTCCCCTCCCGTTCGACGCGATGTGCCGAGCGGCCGTCGCGCGGACCCTCCAGCAGATCGACTCCGGCCGCACCGTCGGCGTCGAGCTGCTCCCGCCCTCCTACGTCGACCGCGGATCCCTCGCGGTCGCTCCGACCGGCGCTCCGGTGCCGGCGGTCCCGTCCGGCACTCCCGCGCCGGCCTCCCTCTAGTCCTCCACCCTCTTCCCGCCCGCTCCGGCTCTGCGCACTGTCGAAACGCTTCGACACCGCGCCTCCGCGAGAGAGCGCTCCCTGCACCACCTCCGCAGCACCACCGCACCGTTCGAAGGAGAACCACCGCAATGTCGCTCCGATCCCGCTCCGCCTTCCACCGCCCGACCGCCGGTCTCAGCCGGCGCAACCTCCTCGCCGGCGGAGTCGGCCTCAGCGCGATGTTCGCGCTGGCCGCCTGCTCCGGTGGCGGTTCCGACGCCGGCTCCGACGCGCTCTCGACCACGGTCGACGGCGCCGGCCGCACCCTCACGCTCTGGGACTTCGAGACGCCCGACAGCGACCGCGGCATCGCCTGGCTCGCCGCCCGCGACATCTTCACCCAGGAGACGGGGGCCGAGATCGCGTACGAGTTCAAGGCCTTCGAGCAGCTGCGCACCGGCGCCAGCCAGATCTTCAACTCCAACTCGGCGCCCGACGTCGTCGAGTACAACAAGGGCAACGCGACCAGCGGGCTCCTCTCGAGCCAGGGCCTGCTCACCAACCTCGACGAGGCGGTCGCGTTCTACGGCTGGGACTCGCTGATCCCCGGCGCGCTGCAGACCACCGCGAAGTACGACGAGAACGGGATCATGGGCTCCGGCTCCTGGTACGGCATCCCCAACTACGGCGAGTTCACCTTCGTCTACTACAACAAGGACGCCTTCGCCGCGAGCGGCCTCGAGGTCCCCACCACCTACGAGGAGTTCACGGCCGTCCTCGACGCCTTCGTGGCCAAGGGGATCACCCCGCTGGCCGAGGCCGGCGCCGAGTACCCGCTGCAGCAGCTCTTCTACCAGCTCGCGCTGCTGAAGGCCGACCGCTCCTGGATCACCGACTACCAGACCTACACGGGCGAGGTCGACTTCGAGGACGCGGCCTGGAGCTACGCGGCCGACCAGCTGAAGACCTACGTCGACAAGGGCTACTTCTCGGCCGACGCCTCCGGGCTGAAGGCGGAGGACGCGGGCACGGCGTTCATCTCGGGCGAGTACCCGATCTTCTTCTCGGGCTCCTGGTGGTTCGGCCGCTTCAAGACCGAGATCACCGGATTCGAGTGGGACACGTTCCTCTTCCCGGGTGCCGAGTTCACGATGGGCTCCGCCGGCAACCACTGGGTGATCCCGGAGACGGCGAAGAACAAGGATCTCGCCTACAAGTGGATCGACATCACGATGCGACCCGAGATCCAGAACCTCATCGGCAACAACGGAGGCATCCCGCTGGTCGTCGACGAGAGCGCCATCACCGACGAGAAGAGCAAGGCGCTGCTCTCGCAGTGGAAGACGGTCGTCGACGGCGACCAGCTCTCCTTCTACCCCGACTGGCCCACCGCGACCTTCTACGACGACCTGGTCGCCGCCACGCAGGAGCTCATCAACGGCTCCTCCGACGAGTCCGCCATGCTCTCCGACCTCCAGGCCAAGTACGACGACGGAGTCGCCGACATCACGTGACTCGGAAGCGTCACGTGATGTCGGCCGAGGCGGCCGACCCCGCGCCTGCAGGCGCGGAACGGCAGCGGAAGACCTGAGGACGTGACGGCGACCCCTCGAGGGGGTCGCACGAACACCGCCGAGCCTCCACCCCCCCCCGCTGGATGCCGCTCCGGTACGCGACACGCCGTCGCCTCCGTACCGGAGCGGCATCCCGCGGCAGCACACCCACGACCCCGTCCGACCTAGGAGTACCCATGACGACGACAGCACCTCGTCGCGCGGAGAGCGCGCCGCCTCCCACGACGCCGCCCCGCGAGAAGCGCTCCGGCGGCTACTGGCTCTACCTGATCCCCGGGTTCGTGCTCTTCACGTTCATCGTGCTGATCCCGCTGATCTGGAACGTCTACATCAGCTTCACGTCCTGGCGCGGCATCAAGCCGCCGATCTTCATCGGCCTCGACAACTGGATCGAGCTGATGGGCGACGACCAGTTCTGGACCTCGTTCCTCAACTCGGTCTACATGATCATCGCGATGGTGATCGTCCCCACGATCCTCGGACTCCTGCTCGCGGCGATCCTCTTCGATCTCGTCGGCAAGAAGTTCGGCGGGCGCCTGGCGAGCTTCCTCCGCGCCACCTACTACCTCCCGCAGATCCTGCCGACCGTCATCGCCGCGATCGTCATCGGCTGGATCCTCCGCCCCGACAACGGCGCGCTGAACTCGATCCTCGAGGCCGTCGGGCTCGGCTCCCTCTCGCACGACTGGCTCGGCAAGCCGGACACCGCGATGCTCTCGATCATGGTCGTGATGATCTGGGTGCAGCTGGGCTACCCGGTCGTCATCTTCATGGCGGCGCTGCAGCGCGTGGACCCCGAGCTCTACGAGGCGGCGGAGCTCGACGGGGCGAACTGGTTCCAGCGCTTCCGCTGGATCACGGTCTCGATCATCCGGCCCGAGATCTTCGTGGTCACCCTCACCTGCACCATCGCCGCGCTGAAGGTCTTCGGCCCGATCTACGCCCTGACCCGCGGCGGCCCCGGCGACTCCACGATCGTCCCCTCCTACTACTCGTACACCGAGTTCTTCCAGAAGCAGCAGGTGGGCTACGGCGCCACCATCGCGACCGCGCTCACGATCGTCATCGTGATCCTCGCCGTGCTGTTCATCCGCGCCCAGGAGCGCGTCGAGCGCAGCGAAGGAGCCCGCTGATGTCGGCCATCGAGACCCTGCCCCTCACCCAGGCCGGCACGGAGGACGCGGACCTCTCGTCCTCCCGTCCCGCCAAGCCCGCGAAGGGCACGAAGAAGCGCACCCTCGGCGACTGGGTGATCCTCGCCGTCGCCGTGGTGATCGGGCTCGTGATCATCAGCCCGGTGCTGCTGATCCTGCTCAACTCCTTCAAGACCCCCGCGGAGTACTCGGCGAACGGCCCGCTCGCCTTCCCGACCGGCCTCTCCTTCGACGGCCTCTCGACCTTCTGGAGCCGCGTCGACTTCCCCGAGAAGCTCGGCAACTCGATCCTCATCTCGGGGTCGGTCGCGATCCTCGCCGTCGCCCTCTCGGTGCTGAACGCCTACGCGATCGGCATCGGCCGGGTCCGCGGCCGGAGCTGGATCATCGTCCTGTTCCTGCTGGCGAACATGCTCCCGCAGGAGGCCCTGCTCTACCCGCTGTACTACATGTTCAAAGCGGTCGGGATCTACGACACCCAGCTGTCGGTCATCGTCATCTTCACCGTCATCCAGTCGGCGTTCGGCACCTATCTGCTCTCGAGCGTCTACGGCACCTTCCCGAAGGAGATCCTCGAGGCCGCGGCTCTCGACGGCGCCTCGAAGTGGCAGGTCCTCACCCGGGTGATCGTCCCGATCTCGCGGCCCACCCTCTCGGTGCTGATGATCTTCTTCTTCATCTGGACCTGGAACGAGTTCCTCATCCCGCTGGTCTTCCTGGTGAGCGACGCGACGCAGACCGTCCCGATCGCGATCTCGAGCCTCCAGGGCGACAAGATCATGGACGTCACCACGACCAGCGCGAGCGCCCTCCTGGGCCTTCTCCCGACGCTGATCTTCTTCCTGATCTTCCAGCGCACCCTCACCCGCGGCATCACCGCCGGCGCGGTCAAGTAGCCCTCTCTCCCTCCGTCGGCGCCTCCCTCACGGGATCCGCCGGCGCGCCATCGAAAGGCACCTCCATGAAGTTCACCGACGGGTTCTGGCAGACGCGGGCCGGATTCACGCCCCTGTTCGCGCAGGAGGCGTACGACATCCGCACCGACGGCACCTCGCTCGAGGTGATCGCCCCGACCCGGGTCATCCAGGGCCGTGGCGACGTCCTCAACCGGCCGGCGCTCACGGTCACGGTGTCCTCGCCGGCCGAGGGGGTCGCGCGGGTGCGGATCGAGCACTGGCGCGGGACGGCGGTGCGCCCCGGCTTCGAGCTGGCCGAGGGCGACGTCGGAGCGGCGGAGGTGACGGAGTCCGGCGGCGTGCTGCGCACCGGCGACCTCGAGGTCCGGATCAGGCAGGGCGCTCCGTGGTCTCTGGAGTTCTGGGACACCTCGACCGGCACGCGCCTCACCGGGTCCGGGCACAAGGCGCAGGGCTACCTGACCGGACCGGACGGAGCCGCCTACCTGCACGAGCAGCTCGACCTCGGCGTCGGCGAGCTGATCTACGGGCTCGGCGAGCGCTTCGGCCCCTTCGTGAAGAACGGCCAGACCGTGGATGTGTGGAACGCCGACGGCGGCACCTCCTCCGAGCAGGCCTACAAGAACGTCCCGTTCTACCTCTCCAGCCGCGGCTACGGCGTGCTCGTGAACGATCCCGGCCTCGTCTCGTTCGAGATCGGCTCCGAGGCGGTCGAGCGCGTGCAGTTCTCGGTCGGCGGCGAGGCGCTGGAGTACCTGGTGATCCAGGGCCCGGCGAAGAAGGACGTGCTGCGGCGCTACACCGGCCTCGCGGGCCGCCCCTCCGTCGTGCCCGCCTGGAGCTACGGGCTCTGGCTGACGACCAGCTTCACCACGAGCTACGACGAGGAGACGGTGAACTCCTTCATCGACGGCTTCGCGGAGCGGGAGCTGCCGCTGTCGGCGTTCCACTTCGACTGCTTCTGGATGCGCGAGTTCCAGTGGACCGACCTCGAGTGGGACCCGCGCACCTTCCCGGACCCGGAGGGGATCCTCGCCCGCCTGCACGAGCGCGGGCTGCACACCTGCGTCTGGATCAATCCGTACATCGCGCAGGCGTCGCCGCTGTTCGCCGAGGGGCGCGAGAAGGGGTACCTGCTCAGAACGGCCTCCGGCGACGTCTGGCAGTGGGACATGTGGGTCGCCGGCATGGCGCTGATCGACTTCACGAATCCGGAGGCGACCTCCTGGTTCCAGGAGAAGCTCCGCGTCCTCGTGCGCCAGGGCGTCGACTCCTTCAAGACCGACTTCGGCGAGCGGATCCCGTCGGAGGGCGTCGTCTGGGCCGACGGGACCGACCCCGAGGCCATGCACAACTGGTACACCCAGCTCTACAACCGCGCGGTGCACGAGGTGCTCGAGCAGGAGCTCGGCGAGGGCCGCGCGGTCCTCTTCGCCCGCAGCGCCACGGTCGGCGGGCAGGCGCTGCCGGTGCACTGGGGCGGGGACAACACCTCCTCCTACGTGTCGATGGCCGAGACCCTGCGCGGAGGCCTCTCGCTCGCCCTGGGCGGGTTCGGCTTCTGGGCGCACGACATCGGCGGGTTCGAGGGCACGCCCGATCCCGGAGTGTTCAAGCGCTGGCTCGCGTTCGGCCTGCTCTCCTCGCACTCGCGGCTGCACGGATCCTCCTCGGTGCGCGTGCCGTGGGCGTTCGACGAGGAGGCCGTGGAGGTCACCCGGCTCTTCACCCGGCTGAAGCTCTCGCTGATGCCCTACCTCTTCGCGGCGGGGGCGGAGGCGGCGAGCACCGGCGTCCCGATCATGCGGCCGATGGCGCTCGAGTTCGAGGACGACCGCAGCGCCGCCCACCTCGACACGCAGTACCTGCTCGGGCACGACCTGCTCGTCGCTCCGGTGTTCACCGAGGACGGCACGGTCGAGTTCTACCTCCCGCGCGGGACGTGGACGAGCTGGTGGACGGGCGAGCGGATCGTCTCGACGGGGGAGTGGCGCCGTGAGGTCCACGGCTTCGACTCGCTGCCGCTGTACGTGCGCGAGGGCGCGGTGATCCCGGTAGGGGCCCGCCAGGACTCGGCCGAGTACGACTACCTCGACGGGCTCGAGCTGAGGGTGTTCCCGGGACCGGACGGAGCGACGCCGGTCCGGGTCGTCGCGCACGACACGGGGGAGGAGACGGTCTTCACCGTGACGCGCACCGGCGGCGAGGTCTCGGTCGACGGCCCGGCCGGCACCTGGACCTGGGTCGAGGCCTGAGCGGCGCCCTCCTGCTGATCGAGCAGCGGGCGCAGCCCTCCCCTCGAGACCCCGGCCCCGCCCCCGGCTAGGCTGACCCCCGCAAGCAGAGGAGACCGCGGATGCCCGACCACGCGACGCGCGGCAACAACCTCGACCGCGTCAGGCGGCACAACCTCTCGGCGATCCTCCGCCTCGTGCACCGCGGCGGCCCCCGCTCCCGCTCGCAGCTGACCCGCCTGACCGGCCTCAACCGCTCCACGATCGCGGCGCTGGTCGGCGAGCTGGTGGAGCTCGGCATCGTGCGCGAGCGCGAGCCCGCCACGCCGAACCAGGTCGGCCGGCCGAGCCCCGTCGTCGAGGCCGATCCCGGAGTCGTCGCGCTCGCCGTGAACCCCGAGATCGACGCCGTCACGGTCGCCGTGGTCGGCGTCGACGCCGTCGTCCGCCGCCGCATCCGCCGCTCCGCCTCCGTCCCCACCGCCGAGGCCGCCGCCCGTCTGGCGGCCGAGGCGGTCGCCGAGCTGCTCGCCGAGCTGCCCGAGGAGACGCGGACCGTCGGCATCGGCGTCGCCGTGCCCGGCCTCGTCCGCGACGCCGACGGCCTCGTCCGGGTCGGCCCGCACCTCGGCTGGGACGACGAGCCCTTCTCCCGCATGCTCGCGGACGCGACCGGCCTGCCCGTCCTCTCGGCGAACGACGCCAACCTCGGTGCACTCGCCGAGAGCGTCCTCGGCGCCGGCCGCGACGTCTCGCACCTCGTCTACCTCAACGGCGGCGCGAGCGGAGTGGGCGCCGGCGTCATCGTCGGCGGCGCGCCTCTGCACGGCATCGACGGCTACGCGGGGGAGATCGGCCACACCCTCGTCAACAGCGCGGGCATCGACTGCCACTGCGGCGCCGTCGGCTGCCTCGAGACCGAGGTCGGCCGCGCCGAGCTGCTCACCGTGCTCGGCCTCGACGAGAGCGAGCGGCTGGAGGAGGCGCTCGCCGCCTCCGAGGACCCCGCCGTCCGCGCCGAGGTCGAGCGCCAGCTCGGGCACCTCGCGGTCGCCCTGCGCAACGTGATCAACGTGTTCAACCCGCAGCTCGTGGTGCTGGGCGGCTTCCTCGGGGCGCTGATCGGAGTCGCGCCGGGGTTCCTGGAGGAGCGCCTGGGCCGCGGCGGCCCCTTCCGGGTCGCGCTCGACTCCGTGCGCATCGTGCGGACCGAGCTCGGCGCCGATCTGCTCATGCTGGGCGCAGCCGAGCTCGCCTTCGAGCGCCTGCTCGCCGACCCGCTCGGCACTCCGCTCCACCCGGTCTGACCCGACGGCGGGCCGAGGGGTGGCGCCACTGTCCGACACGTGATCGAATTGATTCGACCGAGCGGCGTGGAGCCGACGAGGTCCGCTCCCGAGCCGAGGACGACACCGGCCGCACCCCTCCCTCCCACCCCGCTGCGCCCTGCGCAGGAAGGCACTCCGTGTCCACTCCCGCCTCGACTCCGACCGCCTCCCTCCCGGTGCACCGCCACCCGGGCGACGCCCTGACGGCCCGCCAGCGCCTCGTCTACGTGATCGTCCTCGGCTCGCTGACCGCCCTCGGGCCGTTCACGATCGACCTCTACCTGCCGGCGTTCCCCGCGCTGCAGAGCGAGCTGAACGTGTCGGAGGCGGCGGTCCAGCTGACCCTCACCGGCACGACCCTCGGCTTCGCGCTCGGCCAGCTGGTCGTGGGCCCCTGGAGCGACGCGGTCGGCCGGCGCCTGCCGATCCTCCTGGCTACCTCTCTGCACGTGCTGGCCTGCGTCGGCGCGGCGCTCGCCCCCGAGATCGTCACCCTCGGCGTCTTCCGCTTCCTGATGGGAGCCGGCGCGGCGGCGGGCGGCGTGGTCGCGATGGCGATGGTCCGCGACCTCTTCGGCGGACGCCCGCTGGTGCGCATGCTGTCCCGGCTCGCCCTGGTGTCGGGCCTCGCGCCCGTGCTCGCGCCGGTCATCGGCTCCCAGCTGCTGCTGATCATGGACTGGCGCGGGATCTTCGTCTTCCTCGCCGCCTACGGCGTGCTGGTCGTCGCGGCCGTCGGCCTGCTCGTCGTCGAGACCCGGCCCCGCGCCGCCCGCCACGAGCGCGAGCACCGCTCGCTCGTGCAGCGCTACCGGGCCGTCCTCAGCGACCGCGTGTTCCTCGGAGTGGCGGTGATCGGGGGCATGACCTTCGCCGGCCTGTTCACCTACCTCTCCAGCTCCTCGTTCCTGTTCCAGGGCCTCTACGGATTCGACGCGCAGCAGTACGGGCTGCTCTTCGCCGTGAACTCGCTCGGCGTCGTCCTCGGCGTGCAGGCGTCCTCCTACCTCAGCCGGAGGATCGGGCCGCAGTGGATCCTCGCGATCACGACGCTGACGCTGTTCACCTCCGCCGGCCTGATCGCCCTCTTCGACGTGCTCGGGCTGGGGCTCTGGGGCACGCTCGTCCCGCTGTGGTTCTTCATCGCGTCCTGCGGCTTCAGCTTCCCGTGCGTGCAGGTCCTCGGCCTGGTCAACCACGGCCGGGAGGCGGGGACGGCCGCGTCGCTGCTCGGAGCGGTCAACTTCGGCACCGCCGGACTGCTGTCGCCGATCTCGGGGGTCTTCGGCGCCGGCTCGGCCGTGCCGATGGCCGTGGTGATGATGGCGACGGCGACCGTGTCGATCCTGGCGCTCTGGCTGATCGTCCGGCCGAGGAGCGTCCCGGCGCTGCAGGACTGAGCGCTCGGCTCCGGGTCCCGGCGGTCCGGCACGCCCCGCTCCTGCAGCTCCTCCCGGGTGTTCGGGCCCTCGCTGGATCCGCTCCCGAGCGCCGCTGCTACAGTCCCCTCCCATGTCCTCCCGCGACTCCTCCGCCCTGCTCGCCGAGCTCTCCGACCCCGACCGCGACGTCCGCCTCCGTGCGGCGATGACCCTGGGCGAGCTCGCCGAGCCCGCCACCGCCGAGCCCCTCGCCGCGCACCTGTGGGAGGAGCCGGACTTCTTCGTCCGCGACGTGCTCACCTGGTCGCTCGGCCGCCTCGGCTCCGCCGCCGTCCCCGTCGCCCGCGAGGCGCTCGGCCGCGAGCCCCGGGTGCGCACGCAGGCGCTGCACGTGCTCAGCAAGATCCTCGACCCGGCGACGCTCGACGACATCGCCCCGCTGGCCGCCGACTCCGAGCCCGCCGTCGCCGCGAAGGCCCGCTTCGCGCTGGGCCGCCTCGGCGACGAGCGCGCCCTGCCGGTCCTGCTCGGCCTGCTCGGCGACGACGACGCGGAGGCGCAGAACGTGCTCACCGACGTCCTCGCCTCCTTCGGCGCCGCGGCCGTCCCCGGTCTGGAGCAGGCTCTCCGCGAGGGGTCCGCGCCGGTCCGGCGTCACGCCGCCGCCGCGCTCGGCTACCTGGGCGACGACGCGCGTCCTGCCGTCGACGCGCTGGACGGGGCCGCCGGCAGCGACGACTCCGCGCTCGCGGTCTCGGCCGTGATGGCGCTCGGCTCGATCACCGGTCCCGACGCGGCCGCCGCCCTCGAGCGGGCCTCCGCCTCGGACGACTCCCGCGTGAGCGCCGTCGCCGCGCGGCTCCTCGCGCGCTCCTCCGAGCCGACCCGGCTCGACGCCCTCCGCGCCGCCCGCCTGGCCCGCGCGGCCGGCTGAGCCGCGCCGCGAACCCCCGCGGGGGAAGGCCCCTGATCCGCAAGGCCGCTCGAACCCTGTCATGAACCCCGCCGCGCGGACGCCGGTCTTCCGATCGGTCGGCCGCGCCGCCCCGCAACCCCCAGCGGGGGAACGCCGGGTGACGGCATCATGTCCGGATGGATCACCGCGACGACCGCCTGTCGACCGAGCCCGGAATCGCGCGCCCCGACGCCGTCCAGCGTGCGCGGATGCGCGAGCAGGTGCCGTCCGACGACGTCGCCGCCCGGCTGCTGACGAAGGAGGCGGCCCACCGGGTCTCCCGCCGCTGGCCGCTGATCTCCGCGTCGCTCGCGATCCTGCTCACGGTGCTGCTCGCCGTGCTGATCGCCTTCCGCCCCACCTCGGCCTTCCGCTTCGACGTGGAGTGGATGGACGAGATCGTCGAGCACCGCTCGCCGGTCTGGGACATCCCGGCCCTTGTCATGAACACGGTCGGAGCGGGGCTCGTCGGCACGACGCTCATCCCGCTCGGCATCGTCGCCGTGCTGCTGGTGTTCCGCAGGCGGTGGGCGGCGCTCTACTACGCGATCGCCGCGCTGGTCAGCGTGGGCGCCACTCAGCTCGTCAAGGAGCTGGTGGGACGCGCCCGCCCGGCCGACATGCTCGTCACCAGCGACTACGGCTCCTTCCCGTCCGGCCACACCGCCAACGCGGCGACGACGGCGATGGTGCTGGCCCTGGTGTTCCCGCTTCTGTGGGTCTGGATCGCGGGCTTCCTCTACACCGTGGCGATGATGGCGAGCCGCACCTACCTCGGCGCCCACTGGCTGAGCGACACCGTCGGCGGCCTGCTGCTCGGGATCGGCGTGGCGCTCGTGGTCTGGGCTCCGCTCGCCGGCCGCCTGCGCACCGAGGCCGAGCTCCCGCACCCGCCGATCTGGATCCGCCGCACCACCTGACCGGCGCAGTTCTCTTCGCGCGAGGGCTTCGAGACCCTCAGTATCGGCGCCCGAGGAGCGCGGAGGCTCGCCGATCAGCCGAAGGCGGCGAGCGAGTCGAGCTCGTTGAAGGTGTAGACGTGCAGGCCCGCGAGGCGGTCGCCCGCCGCCGCTTCCAGGCGCGCGACGAACGCGGACGGGTCGAAGCGGCGTCCGCGGAGGAGCCCGCCGGCCACCGAGGTGCTCCGCTTCAGGAAGCCGAGCGAGGAGCCCACTCCGATCCGCGCGCCCAGCGTCAGCAGCCGCGAGCGCTCGACCGGCCCCGGCACCCCCGCCCACAGATCGGCCGTGATCCCCGTCTCGCGGAGCCGGTCGGCGTAGCGGACCACCGCGTCGACGTCGAAGCACATCTGCGTGACGATCGAGCGGATGAACGGAGCGCGCTCGCGCAGGTGCCGCTCGATGCTCTCGTCGGAGAGGTGCGGGTGGCCCTCGGGATAGCCTGCGATGTCCAGGGCCAGCCCGGGTGAGATCTCCCGGGCGTCGCGGATGAGCTCGAGGCTCGTGGAGTAGGTGCCGGCCGCCGAGGACGCGTCGCCCGAGATCACGAACGCCTCGTCGATCCCCGCCTCGCCCATCCGCTCGAGGACCCGCTCGAGTGCGGCGCGGCCCTCGACGTTCCGCGCCGCCAGGTGGGGTACCACGCGGAACCCGCGCCCGGCCAGCGCGACCGCGCAGTCCACGGTCCGCCCGGTCCCGTGCTTCGGCAGGCTGGTCACGGTCAGCGTCACCGCGGAGGGGTCCGGGAACGCCCGTGCGGCGCGCTCGCCGATGTCGTCGGCCGGGATGATCTCGAAGCGAGCGCGGGTCATCGGCCCAGCCTGCCACGCGGAGACGGCGCGGCGCGGGTGGTGGCCGCAGCCGCACGAGTGTCGGAGGGGCGCCCTAGCCTGGAGCCGATCGCCGCCCGGTGATCGCGGAAGGAGTCGCGTGTACCTGGAGTCCGGCCGCGTGGTCACGAGCCCCACCGACCTGTCGAACTGGGCGTCCTGCGAGTGGGCGGTCCTCCGCCGGTTCGACGCCCTGCTGGGCCGCGCCCCGCGCCTCGAGGCCGAGAGGGACGGGATGCTCGAGCGCACCGCGGTACTCGGCGACGAGCACGAGCACCGCTTCCTCGCCGAGCTGAAGCGCACGCACGAGGTGCTCGAGTTCGAGCGCCCCGAGCCCGCCGGCTACCCCGCGGCGGCCGAGGCGGCCGTCGAGGCGATGCGCGCCGGGGTGGACGTGCTCTACCAGGCCACCTTCTTCGACGGCGAGTTCCTGGGCTTCTCGGACTTCCTCCTCCGCACCGCAGACGGCGCCTACGAGGTCTACGACACCAAGCTCGCCCGGCACGCGAAGATCCCGGCGCTGCTGCAGCTCGCCGCCTACGCCGAGCAGATGCAGGCGCGCGGCATCCGCGTGGGGGAGCAGGTGCACCTCGTGCTCGGCGACGGCTCCGTCACCAGCCACGAGCTGGCCGTCGTCGCCCCGGTCCAGCGCGTGCAGCGCGCCCGGCTCCGCGCCGTGCTCGACGAGCGCCTCGCCGCCGACGAGCCGCTGGAGTGGGGCGATCCGCGCTACCCCTCCTGCGGACGCTGCTCGGTCTGCGCGCCCGAGGTCCAGGCGCACCGCGATCCGATCCTCGTCGCCGGGATGCGGCTCGACCAGCGGGCGAAGCTCACGGCGGCCGGCGTCCTCACCCTCGACGCCCTCGCCGAGCACGACGGCCCCGTCCCCGGCCTGGGCGCGGGCACGCTCGAGGGCCTGCGCGCCCAGGCGCGGCTGCAGCTGCGGTCGGAGTCCTCGCCGGTGCCGGCCGTCGAGGTGATCGACGCCTCCGTGCTCGCCGGGCTGCCCGCGCCCGATCCGGGGGACCTCTTCTTCGACTTCGAGGGCGACCCGCTCTACACCGAGGACAACCGCGAGTGGGGCCTCGACTACCTCTTCGGCATGGTCGACGACCAGGAGCGCTTCACCGCGCTCTGGGCGCACGACCTCGCGGCCGAGCGCCGGGCGCTCCTCGACTTCCTCGCGCTCCTGCGGGCGCGCCGGGCCGAGCACCCCCGGATGCACGTCTACCACTACGCCTCCTACGAGCGCAGCCACCTGCTCTCGCTCGCGCTCCGCCACGGGGTCGGCGAGGAGGAGGTCGACGCGCTCCTGCGCGACGGCGTCCTGGTCGACCTGTACCCGGTGGTGCGGCGGGCGCTCCGCGTGGGCTCGCGCAGCTACTCGCTCAAGAAGCTGGAGCCGCTCTACATGGGCGAGGAGGAGCGGGACGCGTCCGGCGTCACGAACGCCGCCGACAGCATCGAGATGTACGTGGAGGCGCGCGCCGCACAGAGGGCCGATCCTGCCGAGGGGCAGCGCGGGCTCGACCTCGTCGCCGAGTACAACGCCTACGACTGCCGCTCCACGCTCCGCCTGCGCGACTGGCTCCTGGAGCTCGCTCCGCCGCGCGAGGAGCTGCCGCCGCTGCTCGAGGTCGAGATCCCCGTGCCCCGCGAGCCGCACCCGGTCGCGGTCGCCCTGCTGGCGCAGGTCGAGGGGATCGAGCCGCGGGAGCGCACCGCCGACCAGACCGCGCTCGCCCTCGCCGGCGCGGCGATCGACTACCACCGCCGCGAGGCCAAGACCTTCTGGCAGGAGCACTTCGACCGCCTCCGGCAGCCGCTGGACGAGTGGGCGGACACCCGCGACGTCGTGATGATCGACCGGGTCGAGGTCGTCCGCGACTGGGCGAAGCTCCCGCGCGCCCGCACGCAGTCGCGCGAGCTGCGGATCCTCGGCCGGCTCGCTCCCGGCAGCCGGCTCGGCACCGGCTCGTCGCCGTACCTGGTCTACGAGGCCCCGGCGCCCCCTGGTGCGCCCTCGCCCGGTCCCGGTCTGCGCGGCGCCTCCGAGCGCTCCGAGATCCTCGCGGTCGACGACGACGGGGAGCGGATCGTCCTGCTCCTCAAGGAGGGCCTGAAGGCGGGGGAGGATCCGCACGACGACGCTCCGGTCGCCCTCGCCCCCGCGCCGCCGCCGCGCGCCGCGCCCCAGCCCGAGGCGATCGCGGAGTGGGGCGGCGAGGTCCTCGACGCGCTGCCCGCGATGCTGGCCGACCCGGCGCTCGACGTCCTCCGCCGCGTGCCGCCCGGAGCCGTCGCTCCTGTGCAGGGCGACGACGTGATCGGCGCGGTCGTCACCACTCTGCTCGGACTCGACCGGGCGACCCTCGCGGTGCAGGGTCCGCCCGGCACCGGGAAGACCTACGTCGGCTCCCACGTGATCGCCCGGCTGGTGAACGAGCACGGCTGGCGCATCGGCGTGGTCGGCCAATCGCACTCGGTGGTCGAGAACGTGCTGAGCGCCGTCGTCGGCCGCGGCGTCGATCCCTCCCGCGTAGCGAAGGTGCCCAAGAACGGCACGCCGCCCGAGGCGCTCGAGGCGACGCCCTGGGCGCCGGTGAAGAACGCGGCGGCACTCACCGCGGTCCTCGAGGAGGGCGGCGGCTGCGTCATCGGCGGCACCGCCTGGACCTTCGCGAATCCGGTCACCGTGCCGCGCCGCTCGCTCGACCTCCTGGTGGTCGACGAGGCCGGGCAGTTCTCGCTCGCCCCGACGATCGCGTCGGCCGTCTCCGCCCAGCGGCTGCTCCTGCTCGGCGATCCGCAGCAGCTGCCCCAGGTGAGCCAGGGCGCGCACCCGGAGCCGGTCGACGAGTCGGCGCTCGGCTGGCTCGCCGACGGGCACGACGTCCTCCCGCCCGAGTACGGCTACTTCCTCGCGCAGACCCACCGGATGCACCCGGCGCTCTCCGACGCCGTCTCCGAGCTCTCCTACGAGGGCGCGCTGCGGTCGCGGGCGCCGCAGGTGCGCCACCTCGAGGGGGTCGAGCCGGGCGTGCACTCCGTCCCGGTCGAGCACGCGGGCGACACCACCTCCTCGCCGGACGAGGCGAGGCGCGTCGTCGAGATCGCCCTCTCCCTCGTCGGCCGCGCCTGGACCGACGAGCACGGCGAGCGGACGCTGACCGCGGCCGACGTCATCGTCGTCGCGCCCTACAACGCCCAGGGCGGGCTCCTCCGCACCGCCCTCGACGCCGCGGGCCTCGAGGAGACGCCGGTCGGCACGGTCGACCTCTTCCAGGGCAGGGAGGCGGTGGTCGCCATCGTGTCGCTCGCCGCGTCCTCCGGGGCCGACGTCCCGCGCGGAATGGAGTTCCTCCTCCTGCCCAACCGCCTGAACGTCGCGGTCTCGCGCGCGAAGTGGGTGGCCTACCTGGTGCACTCGCCGGCGCTCGCCGCCTCGCTCCCGACCTCGCTGACCGGCCTCGGGCACCTCTCCGGCTTCCTCCGCCTGCTCGAGCGGGGGGAGCGGGCCGCCCTGTGACGGATCCGGTGGCCGGAAGGCGCGCTCCGCTCCGATTCCGTCGGTGCTCGGCATGGTGGACGACGCGATCCGTCGCTACGGTGTCCCCATGAGAATCCTCCTGGTCGGCGCCGGCGGCGTCGGCGACGCCTTCGCGAAGATCGCCGCGCGCCGCTCCTTCTTCGAGCAGATCATCGTCTGCGACTACGACCTCGCTCGCGCCGAGCGCACGGTCGCCTGGATCGCGGACCGGCACGGTGCCGACGACCGCTTCGTCGCCGCGCGGATCGACGCCTCCGACGCCGAGAACGTCGAGACCGTCGCCCGCGCGCACGGGGCGACCCACGTGATGAACGCCGTCGAGCCGCGCTTCGTCCCGACGATCTTCGCCGGAGCGCTCGCCGCCGAGGCCGACTACCTCGACATGGCGATGAGCCTCTCGCTCCCGCACCCCGAGCGGCCCCACGAGCTGACGGGGCTCAAGCTCGGCGACGAGCAGTTCGCCGCGGCGGAGGAGTGGTCCTCCCGCGGCCGCCTCGCCCTGGTGGGCATGGGCGTGGAGCCGGGACTCTCCGACGTCTTCGCCCGCTACGCCTCCGACCACCTCTTCGACGAGATCGACGAGCTCGGAGTGCGCGACGGCGCGAACCTCGTCGTGCACGACGCGGACGGCCGCGAGATCTTCGCTCCGTCCTTCTCCATCTGGACCACGATCGAGGAGTGCCTGAACCCGCCGGTGGTGTTCGAGCGCGACCGCGGCTGGTACACCACCGCCCCCTTCTCGGAGCCGGAGGTGTTCGAGTTCCCCGAGGGCATCGGCCCGGTCGAGTGCGTGAACGTCGAGCACGAGGAGGTGCTGCTGATGCCGCGCTGGCTCGACGCGAAGAAGGTCACCTTCAAGTACGGCCTCGGCGAGCAGTTCATCGGCGTCCTGCGCACCCTCCACCTCCTCGGCCTCGACAGCACCGAGCCCTTGCGGGTCCGCTCGGCCGGCGGTCCCGTCGAGGTCTCGCCGCGCGACGTCGTCGCCGCCGCCCTGCCCGACCCCGCCGGCATCGGCCCGCGGATGACGGGCAGGACCTGCGCCGGCCTCTTCGTCTCGGGCACGAAGGACGGCGCCCGCCGCGAGGTGTACCTCTACCACGTGAGCGACAACGAGTGGACGATGGCCGAGTACGGCACCCAGTGCGTGGTCTGGCAGACGGCGCTCAACCCGGTGGTCGCCCTCGAGCTCCTCGCGACCGGCGTGTGGACCGGCGCCGGAGTGCTCGGGCCGGAGGCGTTCAGCGCCGACCCGTTCCTCGAGCTGATGGCCCGCCCCGAGGCCGACGGCGGGTACGGACAGTCCTGGCACGTCCGCGAGGACTGACCGGCGCCGCCGACCTAGGCTGAGCCCATGAGTGACGACGACGGGCTCGCCTCGGCGAGGGACGAGGCGCGCGCGGCCCTGGAGGCCGCCCGCCGACTGCAGGCGGAGGCCGCCGAGGCCCTGGCGCGAGCGGAGGCGGCGGCCGCGGCGCTGAACGCGGCGGCCGGCCCGGAGGAGGCGGAGGCCGTCGCGGACGACGTGCGGCTGGTGGCGGCGTCGGGGAGCGGAGCGGAGCAGTCCGCTGCTCCCGTTGCCCCGGACGCCGTCGCTCCGGACGCCGTCGCTTCCGGTCCGATCGCTCCGGATGCACCTGCTCCGCCCGCCCCCTCGGCGCCCGCCCCGGCCACCGGCCCGCTCCCCGAGAGCGCCGTCGACGCCGTGCGCGCCGGGTACGCGTTCACCGGCCCGGCCCTCGAGCTCGGCGCCCTCGTCAACGGCGACGCGCGGATCGACGTGCCCGTCCGCATCCCGCTCGGCATGCTCAACCGGCACGGCCTCGTCGTCGGCGCGACCGGCACCGGCAAGACGAAGACGCTGCAGGTCCTCGCCGAGCAGCTCTCGGCCCACGGCGTCCCCGTCTTCGCTGCGGACATCAAGGGCGACCTCTCCGGCCTCGCCACTCCGGGCACCGCGACCGACGCGCTGCTCGCCCGCACCCGCGGCATCGGCCAGGACTGGCGGGCGGAGGCGGCCCCCGCCGAGTACTTCGCGCTCGGCGGCATCGGCATCGGCGTCCCCGTCCGCGCCACCGTGACGGGATTCGGCGCGCTGCTGCTCGCGAAGGTGCTCGGCCTCAACCACACGCAGGAGTCGAGCCTCGGCCTCGTCTTCCACCACGCCGAGAGCGCCGGTCTCCCGCTCGTCGACCTGTCCGACCTCCGCGCCGTGCTCACCTACCTCGTCGGCGACGAGGGCAAGGCGGAGCTCGCCGAGCTCGGCGGGCTGTCCAAGGCGACCGCCGGCGTGATCCTCCGCGAGCTGATCGCGTTCGCCGACCAGGGCGCCGACGTGTTCTTCGGCGAGCCCGAGATCGACACGGCCGAGTTCCTCCGCCTCGCCGCCGACGGGCGCGGCGTCGTCAGCCTCCTCGAGGTCCCCGGAGTCGCCGACCGACCGGCTCTGTTCTCCACCTTCCTGATGTGGCTGCTCGCCGACCTCTTCAACGACCTGCCGGAGGTCGGCGACCTCGACAAGCCGAAGCTGGTGTTCTTCTTCGACGAGGCGCACCTGCTCTTCCGCGACGCGTCGAAGGACTTCCTCGCCGCGATCACCCAGACCGTGCGCCTCATCCGCTCCAAGGGCGTCGGCATCGTCTTCGTCACGCAGACCCCGAAGGACGTGCCGGGCGACGTCCTCGCCCAGCTCGGCTCCCGCGTGCAGCACCAGCTCCGCGCGCACACGCCGGACGACGCCAAGGCCCTCCGCGCCACCGTCTCGACCTACCCCGAGAGCGACTACGACCTCGGCGAGGTCCTCCAGGCGCTCCCCATCGGCGAGGCGATCGTGACGGTCATGAACGAGCGCGGCGCCCCGACCCCGGTCGCCTGGACGCGTCTCCGCGCCCCGCTCGGCTCGATGAAGCCCACCCCCGAGGCCGACCGCGAGGCGAGCGTCCAGAGGTCCCCGCTCCTCGCGCGCTACGGCACGCCCCTCGACCGCGACTCCGCCCGCGAGATCCTCACCCGCCGGCTCGACGCCGCCGCCGACGCCGAGGAGGCCCGCGCCGCCGCCGAGCAGCAGGCCGCCGACGACGCCCGCCGCGCGAAGGAGGACGCGCGTCGCGCCAAGGAGGAGACCGCGGACGCCGCCCGCCGCGCGAAGGAGCGGGCCGCCGCCGAGCGCGCCGCCGACCAGGCCGCCGAGCGCTCCCGACGGCGCACGGCACCGACCTCCCGCGGGACCCGCACCACCCGCCGCGACAAGACGGTCGTCGAGGAGGTGCTGGGCTCGAGCGCCGGCAGGACGCTGCTGCGCGAGGTGGTCCGCGGGATCTTCGGGACCGCCCGACGGCGCTGACGCGACCCGGGCCGCTCGGGGAGACGAGGCGCTAACGGAATCGTGTTAGCGTCGGTAGCATGAGTGAGAGCGGGACGACGCGGGAGCGGATCCTCCGAGCGACGGTCGAGCTGCTGGCGGACGGCGGGCGGGACGCGGTGTCGACGCGGGCGATCAGCGCGGCGGCGGGGGTGCAGGCCCCTACGATCTACCGGACGTTCGGCGACCTGCGCGGGCTGCTCGACTCGGCCGCGGCAGCCGGATTCGCCACGGCCCTCGCCGACTTCGAGCGGAGCGAGGCGCCGGCCGACCCGGTCGACGCGCTCCGTGCCGCCTGGGATCACCACGTCGCCTTCGGACTCGCCGAACCGCACCTCTACGCGCTGATGTTCACCGCGCGGCCGGGGGAGGAGTCGGAGGCGGCGCGCCTGTCCCGCGGCGTCCTCCTCGACGCGGTCCGGGCCGTCGCCGAAGCCGGCCGCCTCACCGTCGACGTCGAGCGGGCCTCCCGCCTGCTCCAGTCGGCCGCGCTCGGCTGCACCCTCACGCTGACCGCCCTCGCCGACCCCGACGACGAGCTCTCGTCCCGCTCGCGCGAGTCCGTCCTCGCGGCGATCACCACGGCGGAGGCGGGCCCCACCGATCCCGCCGCCCGTGCGGTCGTCGCGCACGCCGTCGCCCTGCGGACGGCGCTGCCGCAGATCGAGCCCCTCAGCGCGGGGGAGCGGCTCCTGCTCGACGAATGGCTCGAGCGCATCGCCGACTGACGGCCGGCGTCGCCGGAGGGCCCGTATCGCCGCCCTGTCGTCCGCGTTGTCGTAATACGGATGGCGACGGGCACGATCCGGGACCGGCACCTACGGTCGGACCATGTCGCGATCCATAGCCGAACTCTTCTTCCGCCCCGTCTGCGCCGCCTGCTCGGCCCCGCTCGTCGCCCGCCGTGGTGCTTTCTGCTCCGACTCCTGCGCGCGGACGAACCACCTCTACGGCTGATCCCGCACGCCCGGCGCGCGCCGAACGATCGGCGGCGCCTGCTCGGCGCGACGTCGTCGGCTGCAGCCGGGTGTGCCCCGGCAGGGCGAACCCGGCGCTGCGTGAGTGGGCCGCTCCGATCGACGCCTCCACCGGTCGACCGGGCTCCGACGATCGGCCGCACCGGTTAAACAAAACGGTGCCCGTGCTGGCGAGAGCAACGGACACCGTTCGCGGAGGATGGGGGATTCGAACCCCCGAGGGCTTTCACCCAACACGCTTTCCAAGCGTGCGCCATAGGCCACTAGGCGAATCCTCCTGGCACGACCTGAGCCGCGACTCATCGATACTAGCCGGTGTCGGAGGCTCCCGCTGACCACGACCCCGACACGCCCCGCTCTCCTCGGCCGCCGTCGTCGGTTAGACTGTCACCCGGCTCCCCGCGTGGCGCCATCCAGGCCAACTCCCCCAGGGCGGAAACGCAGCAAGGGTAACCGGGCTCTGGCGGGTGCGCGGGGGGTCTTCTTCCGTTAACCGGCCCGCCTGCTCCGCCGATGGACCGCCGCACAGCCGCTACGAGGCCCTACCGACTGCGGACGCTCCTCCACAGCCGCGCGCCATGCACGCCCTCCCATCCCTGGCCTCTACTCAGCCAGGCGGAGGGACCCCCTCGGTAGGCTGGATCCGATGGTTCAGAGCATCTACATCTCGTCCGCCGAAGGTCATTCGGGCAAGTCCACGGTCGCCCTCGGCGTCCTCGATGCGCTCAGCAGCCAGGTGCAGCGGGTCGGCGTGTTCCGCCCGATCGCCCGCTCCACCTCCGAGCCGGACTACGTGCTCGAGATGCTGCTCGGCCACTCCGACTCGGGCCTCGCCTACGAGGACTGCATCGGCGTCACCTACGAGGACGTCCACGCCGACGGCGAGGCGGCGCTCTCGCGGATCGTCGAGCGGTACAAGGGCGTCGAGGCCCGGTGCGACGCCGTCGTCATCCTCGGCTCCGACTACACGGACGTCGGCAGCCCCACCGAGCTCGGCTACAACGCCCGCATCGCCGCCAACCTCGGCGCTCCGGTCCTGCTCGTCCTCACCGGCCGGGACTCGTCCCGCAGCGAGCAGCTGGGCCAGGCGCCCGCGCGCACGCCGGAGGAGATGCGCCAGATCACGGAGCTCGCCTCGGTCGAGCTGCGCACGGCCCACGCGAGCCTCATCGGAGTGATCGCGAACCGCGCCGATCCCGACACCGCCGCCGACGCCGTCGCCGCGATCCGCGAGAGCATCCCCGCCACCGTCCCGGTCTGGGCGATCCGCGAGGATCCGTTCCTCGTCGCTCCGAGCCTGTCCCGCCTGGTCGAGGCGGTCGACGGCGTCGTCGTCGCGGGCGATCCGGAGCTGCTCGGCCGGGAGGCGCTCGGCGTGGTGATCGCCGGCATGTCCATGGTGAACGTCCTGCCGCGGCTCACCGAGGGCGGCGTCGTGATCGTCCCCGGCGACCGGCCCGAGGTCGTCCTCGCCGTGATCATGGCGTACGCCTCCGGTACGTTCCCCACCGTCACCGGCATCATCCTCAACGGCGGCTTCGAGCTGCCGGAGCCGATCGTCCGGCTGATCGAGGGCGTCGACAGCCGCGTGCCGATCGTGATGACCGAGCTCGGCACCTACGACACCGCCGTCCGCGTCACTGCGGCCCGCGGCCGCCTGGCGGCCGACTCCCCGCGCAAGCGCGACACCTCCCTCGCCCTCTTCCAGGAGGCGGTCGACGCGGTCGAGCTGCTCACCCTCCTCGACGTCGGCCGGTCCGAGGTCGTCACGCCGCTGATGTTCGAGTACGGGCTGATCGAGCGCGCGCGCATCGCCGACCGCCACATCGTCCTGCCCGAGGGCGGCGACGACCGGATCCTCCGCGCCGCCGCGACCGTGCTCAAGCGCGGCATCGCCCGGCTCACGATCCTCGGCGAGGAGGCCGAGATCCGCGCCCGTGCGGCGGGCCTCGGCCTCGACCTCGACGGCGCGCGCGTGCTGAGCACCCTCGACCCCGAGCACCGTGCGCGCTTCGCCGAGGAGTACGCCCGCATCCGCGCGCACAAGGGCATCACCTACGACCACGCCTACGACACCGTCACGGACGTCTCCTACTTCGGCACGATGATGGTGCAGCTCGGCCTGGCCGACGGGATGGTCTCGGGAGCCGCGCACACGACCGCGCACACCATCCGCCCCGGCTTCGAGATCATCAAGACGAGCCCGGGCGTCTCCGTCGTCTCGAGCGTGTTCCTGATGGCGCTCGCCGACCGCGTGCTGGTCTACGGCGACTGCGCGGTGAACCCCGACCCCACCGAGGCGCAGCTCGCCGACATCGCGATCTCGTCCGCCGAGACCGCCCAGCAGTTCGGGATCGACCCCCGCATCGCGATGCTCTCCTACTCCACCGGCGAGAGCGGAGCCGGCGCCGACGTCGAGAAGGTCCGCGCGGCGACGGCGCTGGTGCGCGAGCGCCGGCCCGACCTGCTCGTCGAGGGCCCGATCCAGTACGACGCGGCGGCCGACGCGGCGGTCGCGGCCTCGAAGATGCCCGGCTCCCAGGTCGCCGGGCGCGCGACGGTGTTCATCTTCCCCGACCTCAACACGGGCAACAACACCTACAAGGCCGTGCAGCGCTCGGCCGGCGCCGTCGCCATCGGACCGGTCCTCCAGGGTCTGCGCAAGCCGGTCAACGACCTCTCGCGCGGCGCGCTCGTGCAGGACATCGTCAACACCGTCGCGATCACGGCCATCCAGGCCGCCACCCAGGCCATCGTCCCGCCCACCGCCGCCATCCCCGTGGTGCGCTAGCGGCGACCCCGCCGCCGCCC
>NZ_PSWQ01000008.1:0-48103 GCF_002932915.1 Rathayibacter sp. RFBD1 | reverse complement strand
GCCGGGCCTGTGGAGGACGGGGCCGGCGCGGTTGCGGGGGGGGGCGGTGGGGGGGGTGGGGGTGGTGGTGGGCGTCTGGCGCCGGTCCGGGGGGGGGGGCCGGGGGTGGGTGTCGGGGTGGCGTCGGCGTCCGGCGCAGTCGTGCCGGAGCCGGCGCCCGGTGTGGAGTCCTGGACTCGGATCGACCCGCCCTCCTGGGCGATGCGGACCACGAACGGCTCGGCCTCGGGATCGCCGAAGGTCTGCGTCCACAGCTGACGGCCGTCGGCGGTGCGGACCTCGCGGGGCGCGTCGATCGCGCCTCCGTCGGCGTCCAGCACGAGGAGCTCGGTGTCCTCTGTGGTCGCCTCGAGGCGGACCGCCGTTCCCGCCATCGTGGCGACGGACACGTGCCCGTAGCCGATCCACAGGTCCAGCGGCTCGCCGGAGGTCTCGTAGCCGGGTGCGACCGTGACGCGCAGGTCGCTCGCCGCGAGCGTCGCGTAGCGGCCGGGAGCGGCGCTCGAGAAGCCGTAGGTGCCGAGCACGGGGAGCAGCTCGCGGTCGGTCGGCAGCACGGCGGCGCAGGCGGCCGTGACCAGCGCGACCGTCGCGAGGGCGATCAGCGCGATCGCGCGCCTCCGGAACAGGCCGGCGAGCACGATCACCACGGCGAGCACGAGCGCGGCCGAGGCGGCTCCGACGACGAGGGCCGTCGGTCCGGAGGCGGTGAGCGAGACCAGTGCGCCGGTCAGGGCGGCGGCGCCCAGGGCGAGCAGCGTGAGGCTCGCCCGCAGCCGGGGGTTCGCGGCGTGTCGGAGGCGCTGGCGCTCCAGGCGCGCGGCGGTGACGGCGGCGGCGGCGAGTCGCGCCTCCTCCGCCCGGGCGCGGGCCGTCTCACGGGCCGACGCGCTCTGCTGGGCGCGGAACGCCTCCCGCTCGGCCCGCCAGGCCTCCTGGCGCTCGCGCCACTCGGCGACGGCCTCGGGGGACGAGGGGCGCTCGTCCTGCAGCCCGGGGTCGGGTGCGGGGTAGGCGGGAGCGGAGGGCGCGGGGTAGGGGAGCGTCGCGGAGGGGTGTGCGGACGGGGAGCCCTGGGCCGGGTGAGCGGCCGCGTCGTCCGATCGCCGGCTCCGCCGCACGATCCAGACCACGAAGGCCACGATCAGCCCGAGCACCACGAGCGACCACAGCGTCCGCCCGGTCGCGGGCGCCCAGGGCATCGCCCCGGTGTACGCGCCGCCGAGCGACCAGAAGCCCTGCGCCACCGGCAGCATCGAGGCGAGCACGAGGACGCCGATCCCGGCGTGCACCCTGTCGAGCGAGCCGCGCAGCAGCCGCTCCACCGGCAGGGCGCCGTCCTGGTCGGGCAGCAGCAGCCAGGCCGCGGCGTAGAGGAGGAGCGCGGGCCCGCCCAGCACCGCGACGACGAGCACGATCCCGCGCACGATCAGCGGGTCGATGCCGAGCCGGTCGGCGATCCCCGCGCAGACGCCGCCGATCCAGCCGGGACGGCGGGGCAGGTCGAGGCCGCGCAGCCAGAGCACGAAGCGGTTCTCGGGCGCGGGGGGCGGATCGGCGGGGCCGGAGGCTTCCGGGCCGGTGCTCTCGGGGCCTGTGCTGTCCGGGCCGGCGCTGTCGGGGCCGGCGGCTCCGGGATCCGTCCCGATCGGCGTCGTCGCTGTGCTCGCCGCCTCCGTGCCGTCCGGCTCCGCGGAGCCCGGCGGGGTCGTGCTCTGTCCTGTCATGCTGCGAGTCTCCCGTGCGCTCCACGGCCCGGACCATCGGGGGAACCCCTGATCCGACCCCGAGAGCACCCCCGATCGTGCGGCCGACCTGTTTGGATGCAGGGGTGAGCACAGTCCCCGGCACCGCCGTCCGCCCCCCGCTGCAGCGGCCGCGGACGATGCTGCTCGGCGGAGTGTGCACCGCGGTCGCCGACCACCTCGGCTGGAGCGTGCGGAGGACCCGCCTCCTGGCCGTCCTCACGACCGCGCTCGGCGGGGGCGGCGCGCTCCTCTACCTCTGGCTCTGGGCCCTGGTGCCCCTCGCGCCGCTCGACTCGCGCGACGCGGATCCGGCCGTCCGCCGCTCCGCTCCCGTGGCCGGCCTGCTGACCCTCGCCGCCGCCGTCGCGGCGCTCGCCGTGCTGATCACCGTCGACAGCGGCGACGACGCCGACATCACGCGCGCGCTCGTCGCCGTCGGCCTGCTCGCGGGAGGAGCCGTCGGCTGGAGCCTCGGGCTCGACCGCGGCGACGCCGTCCGCCCCGCCCGGTACGGCTCCGCGGTGCGCCTCGCCTCCTGCGCGCTGCTGGTGCTCGCCGGAGCGGCCGTGCTCACCGGCCGCCCGAGCGCCCTCAACGCGGTGCTCGCCGTGGGCGTGCTGCTGATCGCCGCCGGTGTGCTGGCCGCGCCCCGAGTGGTGACCCTCTGGTCCGAGCTGATGGGCGAGCGCGCCGCCCGCGTGCGCGAGGAGCAGCGGGCCGAGATCGCCGCGCACCTGCACGACTCCGTGCTGCAGACCCTCGCGCTCATCCAGAACCGCGCCGGAGCCTCGAGCGAGGTCGCCCGCATCGCCCGCGCCCAGGAGCGGGAGCTGCGCGACTGGCTGTTCGAGCGCGACGTCCCGGTCGCCAACGACCTGGCCGCCGAGGTCCGGGCGATCGCCGCCGCCGTCGAGCTCGACTACCCCGTGCACCTCGAGGTGGTGGCCGTCGGAGCGTCCGTCCCCGGCGCCGCCGCGCTCCTGGCCGCGACCCGCGAGGCCGTGCTGAACGCGGCCCGGCACGCGGGCGGCGACGTCTCGGTGTACCTCGAGTCCTCCGTGCAGGGCGTCGACGTGTTCGTGCGCGACCGCGGCCCCGGCGTCGTCCTCGACGAGGTGCCCGGCGACCGCCTCGGCATCCGCGAGTCGATCATCGGCCGGATGGCGCGCGCGGGCGGCAGCGCGACCGTGCGTCCCGGGGTCGGCGGCACCGGCACCGAGGTGCATCTGCGGCTCCCCGCGGAGGTCGAGCGGTGACCCGCGTGCTGCTGGTCGACGACCACTCCATCTTCCGCTCCGGCCTGCGGGCCGACCTCGCCCCCGAGCTCGAGGTCGTCGGGGAGGCGGCCGACGTCGACTCGGCCGTCGGCCTGGTCGCCTCGCTCGCGCCCGAGGTGGTGCTGCTCGACGTGCACCTGCCGGGCGGTGCGGGCGGAGGCGGGGCCGAGGTGCTGCGGCGCAGCGCCGGGTCGTCGTCGCGCTTCCTGGCGCTGAGCGTCTCGGACGCCGCGGAGGACGTGGTCGGCGTGATCCGCGCCGGCGCCCGCGGCTACATCACCAAGGCCAGCTCCGGAGCCGAGGTGAGCCGGGCCGTGCTCGCGGTGGCGGGCGGGGACGCCGTGTTCTCGCCGCGCCTGGCCGGCTTCGTGCTCGACGCCTTCGGGGCGCTGGCGGGCGAGCAGGCGGAGTCGGTGGACGAGCTCGACCGGCTCTCGGCCCGCGAGCGCGAGGTGATGCGCCTGATCGCCCGCGGCTACGCCTACAAGGAGGCGGCGGCCGAGCTCTTCATCTCGGTCAAGACGGTCGAGTCACACGTCTCCGCCGTCCTCCGCAAGCTGCAGCTCTCCTCCCGCTACGAGCTCACCGCCTGGGCCTCCGCCCGCCGCCTGCTCTGAGGCGCGGCATATGCGGTTTGTGGCAGCGCCAGGGCTGGGGGTAACTCAGCGGGTGGGGCGGCGGTAGGCCTGATCGATGCGCTTGGCAGCCGCGGCCAGCTGCTCTGGCGTCGTGCGCCGCTTGTCCGCCGAGCGGGCCTCGCTCGTGGTGATACGGCCGACCACTGCCCGACGTCGACTGCTCTTGTCCGCCATCATCGCTCCTACTCCGGTCCTGCTGCATGGAGGACCTCGTCATCACTGTTTACCGCCAACCTACGACACTGGATCAGGCCTGTGACCGTCAAGGCGCAGAGAACGGCCGTCCAGATGCCTCCGGCGAACCAGACGCTGTTCCCTATGCCTGCGCCCATTCGCAGAGCGATCGCCGCGGCGAGGACGACGTACACCAGCGCGAGGCTCGCGACCGAGATTCGTAGAGGCCGAAGCAGCCGAGCTGCAACCGGATTCTCCTGGTCGCGGCTCAGGAAGCCGAGGAGGACGGCGATCGCCGCGAGGAAGATGGGAGTGATGGAGGGGGCCTCCGGCTCGAAGATTCGGGACGAGAAGCCGGCGAACCATCCTCCCCAAAGCATGACCGCGGAGGCAGTTGCGGCGACCGCGGTCCATGGGAGGAGGCCGTAAGGGCTGGTCCGCAGCCGGATGACCGCGCGATCGGGGGATGGCGTCTTGTCGTCCTTCCGAGTCGCGACGTGACAGACCACTCCAGGCCGCATATCGCGTTCGACGACCACCCCGAGACTCTCGAGTGTCACCTCGTCACCCAGGAGCCCGCGGGGCGTGTGGACCTCGAGATGGGTGGACTCCGCAACGATGCTTCCAGCGTTCAGCGGAATCTCGAGGGATGCGCTCGACAGCCCAAAGGCTGAGGTGACCCACTGCCACCATGGAAGGCGCTGGTCGCGAGCGCCACCGACGAGCTCCCAGTGCGTCGAGTACTTGACGATCTGCCGCGTCCCGGCGCCAGGCAGCGGGAACAACCCGGCGAGGAGGAAGTTCCTTGCGAGCAAGGCCAGAAGCTCAACTGTCTGCGGCGCCCGGGCAGCATCGATGCGGATCCTTGTTCCTTCCCAGACTCCGCCGTCGAGGAAATCCGAAAGCCTCTTGTCGCTGTCCGAGTCGTTCTTGCTGTGTACGACCGTGCGGATGATGACTCGAGCATCGTGCGAGGGTGCCTCTCCGAGCTCCAGCGTCCAGGCAGCGACGACGGCAGCGACCGCCGCGCGCCCGTTCACCTCAGTGTCGGCGATCGGGAGGGGTTTCGAGCCGTCCACGAACGAGTCGAAATCCTGGAGCCTAGCCTTCTGTACCATCGCGAGGGGAACGAAAAGCAGGGGATCGGCCCCCGGGGCCCGGGACGTCACCTGTAGCCGGTCGTCTTTAGGAACAGTGATGTCCAGAGAGACGCGGCGTCGACTGAGTGGCCCGTCCGAGAGGCGCAGGCTCTCGACACGACGGTGCTGCCAGGTCGAGGAGTTGGTGATCATCCAGAGGATCACCTCTCCGAACTCGTTCGATTCGGCCATGTTCATTCTCTTCCTGCCCCGCCCGGTCGTTGCGGTCACGTTACCGGCGCCCGCTCCTGCGCGGTCGGCTTTGACGCGTGGCGCCGCGGCCCTGCTCGTCACCCGGTCTGCGCGCTGCTTCGTTCGTGCGGCAGCACGGGAGGAGATCGCAGGGCACCGTTCCATCCCCACCGCGCGAGCCGCGGCTCCGCTCGCGCGCGAGCAGTCAACCCCGTCCCTCCTCCCGCTCCTGCCGTCCGACACTGTCGGGACACGACAGGAAAGGACGACCCGATGGTGACCACCACCCCCGCTCTCCCGACCCTGGCCGAGCTCCTCCGCGACTCCCGGCCCGTGTCGCAGCTCTACGTCGACCTCGCGATCGACTCCGGGGATCCGCCGGACATCTCGCTCGAGCGCGCCACGTCCCTCGGAGACGAGCTCGCCCGCCAGGGTGCGCCCCAGGCCGACATCCGGGCCCTCGCCGATCTGCTCGAGGGGGCCGGGCGCCCCCAGGGCGGCTGCTGCCTCTTCGCGGTCGCCGTGGACGGGAGGGTCGTGCTGAACGAGGTGCTGCCGGGTCGGCCGGTCGCGCCCGAGGGCGTCTCCTACAGCCCGCTCCCGGACATCGTGCCGCTGCTGCAGCACCGGCCCGACCTGCGCGTCCTCGTCGTCGAGACCTCGCGGGACGGCGGCGAGATCCGCCTGCACCGCCTGGGCGCGCAGCGACCCGAGGCCGAGCAGGCCGTGCAGGGCCGCACCGACACCCTCCACAAGGCGCAGGCCGGCGGCTGGCGGCACGACCGGTTCCACCACCACGCGGAGGAGATCTGGCGGCGCACGCAGGCCGAGCTCGCCGCCGCGGTGGACGAGCTCGTGCGCGTGCACCGGCCGCGCCTGCTGGTCGTCGCGGGGGACATCCACGCCCGGCAGCTGCTCGCGCAGCAGCTCTCGCCGAGCAGCGCCGCGATCCTGGCCGTCGAGCCCGTGAACACGCGGGCCGCCGGCAGCGAGGAGGGGGCGCTGGAGCGGTTCGTCGACGAGCAGCTCGACCGCATCCTGCTGCGCGAGAAGGAGGACGTGCTCGACGCCCTGCGCACCGGGGAGCCGCGCCGCACGGTCGAGTACTCGCTCGGCGCGATCGTCACGGCGCTGGCCTCGGCGCAGGTCGAGACGCTGGTGCTCGACCCCGGCCGACTGCGCGAGCGCGCTCTGCTGGCGCTCGCCGCGGAGCCGTGGGTCGCGTCGGCCCCGGAGGAGGCGCTGGGCGCCGAGGTGATCGACTCCGTCGACGCCGCCCTCGCGCTGGCCCGCGCCGCCGTGCTCACGGACGCACGCGTGCTCGTCACCGACTCCCGCACCGCCCCGGAGGGGGTCGACGTGGTGACGCTGCCGCACGACGCCGACGCCGCGGCGATCCTCCGCTGGCGCACCGGCCCGCCGGTCCCGGGGGCCTGAGCGGCGGGTCCCCGAGCGCGACAGGGCCCGGGCCCCGATCCTGTGATCGGTCCCGGGCCCTGTCCGGCCTCACGCCTGCTGGTCGTCCTCGCCCTCGGCGGCCGCGCGGCGGCGCGCTCCGAGTCCGAGCGCGGTGGCGCCCGCGGCCAGGAGCGCGGTGGCGCCCGCGATCAGGCCGACGCTCTCGACTCCGGTCGAGGCCAGCCCGCCGCCCGAGCCGCCGACGGGCAGCGGGGTGGGAGTGCCGGTCGGCGCAGTCGTGGGCACCGGGGACGGAGCCGCGGTGGGCGCCGCGGTCGGCCCGGCGGTCGGTGCCGTGGTGGGAGTCGCCGTGGGCGCGGTGGTCGGCGGGGTCGTCGGTGCCGTGGTCGGCCCCGCGGTCGGCGTCGGAGTCGGCGACACCACCTGCGACGCCGGCAGGATCTGCACGATGGTCGGACGCGGTGCCGCCACCGCTCCCGCCGCCGTCGATCCGTAGTCCGGGAAGAACGAGGTCGGCGCCTCGAAGGTGCCCTCCTCGCCCGGGTGCTGCACCGCCACGAACACGTGCTGGTCGAGGTCGTGGACGATCGGTCCGCAGGTCTCGGCGTCGCGGGGCACCGAGAGGAACTGCTCCACCCTCCCGCGCGTCGCGCCCTCGAGCGCGACCTTGAAGAGCCCGTCGTTGTAGCCGATGCCGCTCGGGGCGCCGTCGGTCGAGATCCAGAGGTTCCCGACCGAGTCGAAGGCCAGGTTGTCCGGGCACGAGATCGGCGAGACCTGGTCCGCCGGGAAGCCGGAGAAGTAGACGACGTCGCCCTGCGCCTGGTCGCCGCAGAGCATCAGCAGGTTCCAGGTGAAGGTGCGGCCGGTCTGGTCGCCGCCGTCCTCGATGATCTCGACGATGTGGCCGTCGCGGTTCTCGGTGCGCGGGTTGACCTCGGTCGCGCCCTCCTTGGCGCCCTCGGTGCCGCGGGCGGAGTTGTTGGTGCAGGCCACGTAGATCCGTCCGCTGACCAGGCTGGGCTGCACGTCCTCGCAACGGTCCATCTTGGTCGCGCCCGCGGCGTCCGCCGCCTGGCGGGTGTGGACGAGCACCTCGGCGACGCTCATCCCGGCGATCGTCGAGGCGCCGTTCAGCACCAGGGGCAGCCACTCGCCGATCCCGTCGAAGCCGCCGTCCGAGGGGACCGCCCCGGTGCCGGTGATCTCGGCCACGGGGGAGTCGCCGGTGAAGCGGGCGACGTAGAGGTCGCCCTCCTCCAGCAGGGTCTTGTTGTGGGCGCGGTCGCCCTCGATGTAGCGCTTCGTCGAGACGAACTTGTAGAGGTAGTCGAAGCGCTCGTCGTCCCCCTGGTACGCGACCACGCGGCCGTCCGGGGCGATGATGACGTTCGCGCCCTCGTGCTTGAGCCGGCCGAGTGCTGTGTGCTTCTTCGGCGTGGAGTCGGGGTCGAAGGGGTCGAACTCCACGATCCAGCCGAAGCGGTTCGGCTCGTTCTCGTAGCCCGGGGTGCGGGCGTCGAAGCGGGGGTCGTCGAGCTCCCAGAGGCGCGAGGTCTCGGAGTCGGCGAGGCCGTAGCGCTTCTCGGCGTCGCTCGTGCCGACGGCGCGGAAGTAGCCGTTGAAGTTCTCCTCGCCCGAGAGGATCGTGCCCCACGGCGTCGTGCCTCCGGAGCAGTTGCCGAGCGTGCCGAGCACGGTGCGGCCCTCGGGGTCGGCGACCGTCTTCAGCAGGTCGGTGCCGGCGGCGGCGCCGGTCACCTCGTAGGGGGTGTCGAGCAGGTAGCGGCGGTTGCGCTCGCCCCCGCGGACGTAGGCCCACGGGCGGTCGACCGCGGTGCGGACCAGCTCGACGACGCTGAGGCCGTGGGCGGCGCGGCCGACGGCGCGCACGCGCTCCGGCTCCGCCTCGAGCTGCGCGGCCGGGAACATGATGCTCTCGTTCGTGTACTCGTGGTTCACGACGAGCAGGGCGCGGAGGCGCTTCGAGCCCGGGATCTCGACGATGTCGGTGTAGTCGTTGTTGTAGCCGAACTGCGCGGCCTGGGCGGCCTCCGTCTGGTCGGCGATGTCGAAGGCGGGGCTGTCGGCGAAGAGCGGGTCGCCCCAGCGGATGATCGGCTGCCAGGCGAAGCCCTCGGGGACGGTGAACCGGTCGACCGTGTACGGCACCGGAGCGATGGGAGTGAAGGCGAGCGGCGAGCCGTCGGTCGCGGTCGCCACGGCCGCCTCGGCGGTGGGCGCTCCTCCGGCGGAGGCGACGGCGACGGTGACCGCGCCGGCCAGGCCGAGGCCGAGGGCGCTGCGGCGGGAGAGCTGCGACGAGACGATGTCGCGGAAGTAGCTGTTGTGCGACGTGTTGCAGGTCGCGGTGGAGCAGGCGTTGGCGCACTTCAGCGCGCAGGTGACGGGGCTGCGCTTGCCGCGCACGTGGCCGGCCATCGGGAGGAGGAGCGGGCGGCGGGCGGTGTCTGACATGGAGGTCCTTCGATCACGAGCAGGAGACGCGATCGAGGCAAGCAGGGGGAGGGGGCGCCGATGCCGCCGGGTGGAGACTCCTCCCTGAACGGGACGTGAACGTTCTCACAAGAAGGTGAGGCTCACCTTCCCTCCCGGCGGCCCTCCGAGCGCGCCTCCAGGACCGCCCCGACGTTCCCCGCGATCCATTCGACGACCGGCAGCAGCCGCTCCGCCAGCTCCGCTCCCAGCGGCGTCAGCCGGTACTCGACGTGCGGCGGGACGACCGGCCGCGCCTCGCGGTGCACGAAGCCGTCCTCCTCCAGGATCCGCAGCGTCTGGGCGAGCATCTTCTCGCTGATCCCGCCGATCCGGCGACGCAGAGCGCCCCAGCGCAGCGTGCCCGGAGCGAGCGCCGCGAGCACCAGGACGCCCCACTTGCTGGTGACGTGCCCGAAGACCTCGCGGCTCGGGCAGTCGGCGGAGTAGACGTCCCCGGCGAGCAGGGGGGAGTCGGCGATCGTCATGGGCGCTCCTCGGAACAGGGGTGATGACAGTACTAACGAAATAGTGGGTACTGCATTCCGGGAAGCAAGAGGAGGATGCGCCGGTTGCACCCTCCTGGCGGCGGACCCCGCCCGCCCCACCCGTCAGGAAGGACCCCTCATGACCCTCGTCGTCACCGGAGCCACCGGCCACCTCGGCCGTCTCGCCGTCGAGCACCTGCTCGCCCGCGGCACCGCCGCCTCCGACATCGTCGCCACCGGCCGCGACGCCGCGAAGCTCGAGGCGCTCGCCGCCGACCTCGGCGTCCGCACCGCCGTCGCGGACTTCGACGACCCCGCCTCGCTCGACGCCGCCTTCTCCGGCGCCGAGGCCGTCCTCCTCGTCTCGGGCTCCGAGGTCGGCAGGCGCGTCGCGCAGCACACCGCCGCGATCGACGCCGCCGTCCGCGCCGGCGCGCGCCTGGTCTACACGAGCGCCCCGAAGGCGACCACGAGCGCGCTCATCCTCGCCCCCGAGCACAAGGCCACGGAGGAGGCGATCGCCGCCAGCGGCGTCCCCGCTGTCATCCTCCGCAACGGCTGGTACAACGAGAACTACGAGCAGACCGTCGCCGAGCTCGCCTCCACCGGCAGCACCCTCTCGAGCGCCGGCGAGGGCCGCGTCGCCAGCGCCGCGCGCACCGACTACGCCGAGGCCGCAGCGGTCGCCCTGACCGACCCGTCCCTGGTCGGCACCGTGCACGAGCTCTCCGGCGACACCGCCTGGAGCTTCGACGAGCTGGCCGCGATCGTCGCCGAGGTCGCCGGACGCGACGCCGCGATCAGCCACGTCTCCTCCGACGAGCACGCCCGCGTCCTCACCGGCGCCGGCGTCCCCGAGGGCGGAGTCGGCTTCGTCGTCGGCCTCGACGCGAACATCGCCGACGGCCTCCTCGGCGGGACCGACGGCTCGCTCGCCCGCCTGATCGGGCGGCCGACCACGCCGATCCGCGCGTACGTCGAGGAGCAGCTCGGGCGCTGACGCTCCGGCGTCCCCGTCGGCCACCGTCCGGCTCGCAGGAGCAGTCCGCCCCCGCGAGCCGGACGGTGGCGCGCCCGGCCCTCCCCCGGCTCCGCGCCGGGCACTCCCGTCCGCGGCTCCGCGCCCGCCCTCCGCGGCTCCGCGCTCGACCCGCCGCACCTCGCGCCACCGTGTCGGCGCCCCGACGTAGGCTGTCCGCCATGACCTCGACGACGCCTCGCTCCGGTATCGACCGCTCCGAACTCGACCCCGCGACGCGCCCGCAGGACGACCTCTACCGGCACGTCAACGGGCTCTGGATCGACCGCACCGAGATCCCCGCCGACAAGGCGCGCTACGGCTCCTTCCACGTCCTCCAGGAGGAGGCGGAGAAGGCCGTGCGCGACATCATCGTCGAGGCGCAGACCGCGCAGCACGGCACCGAGGAGCGCCTGTTCGGCGACCTCTACGCCTCCTTCATGGACGAGGAGCGGGCCGAGGAGCTCGGCGCCGCCCCGATCGCCGACGACCTCGCCGCCGTGCAGCGGGTCGACTCGATCCCCGGCCTGCTCCGCGCGGTCGGCGCCTTCGAGCGCACCGGCGTCCCCGGGCTCTTCGGCCTCTTCGTCGACAACGACCCGGGCAGCCCCGAGCGCTACCTCGTCTTCGTCAACCAGGGCGGCCTCGGCCTGCCGGACGAGAGCTACTACCGCGAGGAGGAGTTCGCCTCCGTCCGCGAGGCCTACACGCCGTTCGTCGCACGGATGCTGGCGCTGGCCGGCATCGACGCCGCCGAGGCCCGCGCCGAGCGCATCGTCGCCCTCGAGACCGACCTGGCCGCCGCGCACTGGGACAAGGTCCGCAGCCGCGACAGCCAGGCGACCTACAACCTCCGCTCCTGGTCCGAGGTCGAGGAGCTCGCCGCGGGCGTCGACCTCGGCGTCTGGCTCACCGCGATGGGCGCTCCGGAGGGGGCGCTCGCCGAGGTGGTCGTCCGCCAGCCGAGCTTCCTCCAGGGTCTCGCGGGCCTGCTCACCGAGGACCGGCTCCCGGCCTGGCGCGACTGGCTGTCCTGGCAGGTGATCCGCGGAGCCGCGGCCTACCTGTCCAGCGGCTTCGTCGACGCCAACTTCGACTTCTACGGCCGCACCCTCACCGGCACCCCGCAGAAGCGGGAGCGCTGGAAGCGCGCCGTCTCGCTCGTCGAGGGGTCGCTCGGCGAGGCGGTCGGCCGCACCTACGTCGCCCGCCACTTCCCCGAGACGGCGAAGGCCGCGATGGACGTGCTGGTCGCGAACCTCATCGAGGCGTACCGCCGCTCCATCGTCGACCTGGAGTGGATGAGCCCCGCCACCCGCGAGCGCGCGCTCGAGAAGCTCGCGAAGTTCACGCCCAAGATCGGCTACCCGGTGCGCTGGCGCGACTACTCCGCCCTCTCGATCGACCCGGCCGACCTGCTCGGCAACGCCCGCCGCGTGGCCGAGTTCGAGTTCGCCCGCGAGCTCGGCAAGATCGGCCGCCCGCTCGACCGCGACGAGTGGTTCATGACCCCGCAGACGATCAACGCGTACTACAACCCGGGCTTCAACGAGATCGTCTTCCCGGCCGCGATCCTGCAGTTCCCCTTCTTCGACGAGGCCCGCGACCCCGCCGCGAACTACGGAGCGATCGGCGCCGTCATCGGTCACGAGATCGGCCACGGCTTCGACGACCAGGGCTCGCGCTTCGACGGCGACGGCCGCCTCACCGACTGGTGGACCGAGGAGGACCGGGCCGCGTTCGAGGAGCGGACGAAGGCGCTCATCGCGCAGTACGACGCGCTCGCTCCCGCGACCACGCCCGGGCACCACGTGAACGGCGCCCTGACCATCGGCGAGAACATCGGCGACCTCGGCGGTCTCGGCATCGCCTGGAAGGCTTACCTGCTCTCGCTGGACGGCGAGGAGCCGCCCGTCGTGGACGGCCTGACCGGCGCCGAGCGCTTCTTCCTCTCCTGGGCGCAGGCCTGGCAGCAGAAGTCGCGCGACGAGGAGACGATCCGCCTCCTCGCCATCGATCCGCACGCTCCGGCCGAGTTCCGCTGCAACCAGATCGTCCGGAACATCGACGAGTTCTACGCTACTTTTGACGTCTCCGAAGGCGACGCCCTCTGGCTCTCCCCGAGCGAGCGCGTCACCATCTGGTAGTCGCCGCCGACCACCTCCGCACCACGGACGAGGAGCCCCGGGCATCGAGAGCCGACCGATGCAGCGGGGTCGTCCGCCGATCGCGCGTCCTGCCGGCGCGTGAGGACCCCGGTCCCCCTCCGCACGACCGCACTCCCGACCCGTAGAGGGGCCGTACCCGTGGTGATCCCCACCAGCGAGACCCGCCGTGAGAGCCGACGCAACCGCCGGGGGCGCCACAAGGGCGGCGGTGACCGCGAGAACTTCCAGCGCGGCTTCGACGCCCTCGGCCGTCTCGCGATCGACGGGGTCGTCGTCTCGGCGCGCGCCGTCGACCTGGCGACCGGCCGCACCCTGTTCGCGGTCGACGACTCCGTCTCGATGCCCACCGCCTCCCTCGGCACCGTCGTGCTGCTGATCGAGGTCGCCGCCCGGCTGGCGAACGAGCCGCAGGAGAACCTGCGCCTGGTCGACCGGACCGCGGCGGACGCGGTCTCGGGCTCCGGGCTCTGGCAGCACCTCCAGGTGCCGTCGATGCCGATCGCCGACCTCGCCGCCCTCGTCGGGGCCTCCAGCGACAACCTCGCGACCAACGTCCTGCTGCGCCGCGTCGGCCTCGATGCCGTGCGCGAGCGGGCGGAGGCGCTCGGCCTCTCCCGCACCGCCCTGCTCGACGTCGTGCGCGACGAGCGCGGTCCCGACGACGCGCCGCAGCTCTCGATCGGCTCCGCCCGCGAGCTGACCTGGCTGCTCGCCACCCTCGCGAACGGCGAGATCGTCGACGCCGCCGTGAGCTCGCGGGTGATCGGCTGGCTCTCGCTCGGCACCGACCTCTCGATGGTCGCCGCCTCGTTCGGGCTCGATCCGCTCGCGCACCGCCACCCCGACCACGGCGTCCTGCTCGTCAACGCGACCGGCACCGACGTCGGCGTCCGCGCCGAGGCCGGAGTCCTCCGCGGCCCGCGCGCCGGAGTCGCCTACGCGGTCGCCACCCAGTTCGACGACACGACCCTGCACTACCGCCTCGCGGTGCTGGAGGGCATGCGCACCCTCGGAGCCGACCTGCTCGAGTACGTGCACTGACGGCTGCCGGGGCGGAGGCTCCTCCGGAGCAGGCCGACCCCGCGGGGCCCCTCGGGTGCCCCGTCAAGTCCGTGACCGCCTCCGGGGGCGCGACCTAGGCTGCCCGCAGCGGCGCCGCCTCCCGGGCGCACCGCGGAGAGGGAACCATGAGCAGCTTCGGCTTCGACGCCCCCGAGGACGTCACCGACACCACCCGCCCCGACGGCGACTCCCTGCCGGTCCCGCCGGAGGACCCGGCCGAGATCGACGACCCCGAGTCGATCGACGAGGCGCTCGACCAGGGCGCCGACGCCCGCCTCGGCGACGACCAGGACCCGCCGGAGCACCCCTTCATCCCGTCGCCCAGCTGATCGGCCGGCCGGGCGCCCCAGCGGCGCCCGGCCTCCTCCGACCTGGCTGCTCCTCCGAGCCGACTACTCCTTCGACCCCGGCTTCAGGCGGTTCGCGAGGCGCTTGATCGGGTGGGCGGGCTCGCGCTCCGCCGGATCCTCGACCTCGAGGCCGTAGAACGTGCCGATGTCGCCGACGAACGCCTTGCGGCGGGCCTTGTCGTACGCGCGGATCTCGCGGCGGAAGGCGATCACCGTCGCGACGCACATCAGGATCATCACGACGCTGAACGGCAGGGCCGAGAGGATCGCCGCGGTCTGCAGGGCGTCGAGGCCGCCGGCGACCAGGAGCGACAGGGCGAGCAGCGCGGTCGCGACGGCGAAGAACACGCGGATCGGGTTGCGCGGCTCCGCCTGGCCTCCGGTCGCGATCATCGCCATGACCAGCGCTCCGGAGTCAGCGGAGGTCACGAAGAAGACGCCGATCAGGAGGATCGCGCCGATCGTCAGCACCGAGCCCGCGGGCAGTCCCTGCAGCATCGAGAAGAGCGCCAGGTTGGTGTCGACCGAGCCGTCGGCGCCGACGAGGCCGCCGTCGCCGTAGAGCTCGCGGTAGATGGCCGTGCCGCCGAGGACGCTGAACCAGAGGAAGGTCATGATCGTCGGCACGAGCAGCACGCCGCCGACGAACTCGCGGACCGTCCGGCCCTTCGAGACGCGGGCGATGAAGATGCCGACGAACGGCGCCCACGACATCCACCAGCCCCAGTAGAACGTGGTCCACGAGGCCTGCCACTGCTCGCCCTCGCGGCCGGCGTAGGCGCTGACCGTGAAGGTCAGGCCGATGAAGTTCTGCAGGTAGTTGCCGAGCGACTGCACGAACTCGCGGAGGAGGAACTGGGTCGGGCCGGCGACGAGCACGAAGACGAGGAGCGCGGCGGCGAGCAGCAGGTTGCCGGTCGAGAGCCACTTCATGCCCTTGCCCACGCCCGAGATCAGCGAGAAGACGGTCAGGCCCGTGACCACGGCGATGACCACGATCTGCACGGTGAGCGACGACTCCACGATGCCGCTCGCCTCCAGGCCCGCCGAGATCTGGGTGACGCCCAGGCCGAGCGAGGTCGCGACTCCGAACATGGTGCCGACCAGGGCGACCACGTCGATCGCGTTGCCCCAGCCGCCGCGGACCCGGCGGCCCAGCAGCGGCTCCAGCGCCCAGCGGATCGACACCGGCCGCTTGCGGCGGTGGATCGCGTACGCGAGGGCGAGGCCGACCACCACGTAGATGGACCAGGCGTGGACGCCCCAGTGCAGGTAGGTCTGCGAGATCGCGCTCTGCGCGAGCTGCGTCTCGGTGCCGGTGACGCCCGGGCGCGGAGTGGCGAAGTGGGTGAGCGGCTCCGCGACGCCGTAGAAGACGAGGCCGATGCCCATGCCGGCGGCGAAGAGGAGCGAGATCCAGGCGAGCATCGAGAACTCGGGCTCGTCGTCGTCGGCGCCGAGCTTGATGTCGCCGAAGCGGCTCACGCCCATCCAGATGGCGAAGGCCACGAAGACCGCGGCGATCAGCACGTAGTACCAGCTGAACGTGTTGACGACGGTGGTCTGCAGCGTCGAGAACACGGAGGTCGCGGCGTCGGGCGCGAGGATCGCGAAGGCCGCGATCGACAGCGTCAGGACGGCGGCGGGCCAGAAGACCCACCGCGCGAGGCGGTGCGGAGGGGCGGTCGTGCCCGCGGTGGCGGGGGCGGTGTCCGGGGAGGACGGGTGCTCGGACATGGGGTCCTCTCGTCGGCGGCAAGCGTCCACGGTACACGGGGGCCCGTCGGCGGCCCCGGCCGGGGGAGTAGGGCTGGCATGATCCGGCCCCGGTGCGGGAGGCTGGACCCGTGCAGTTCAGAGTCTTCACCGAACCCCAGCAGGGCGCGAGCTACGAGGACCTCCTCGCCGTCGCGCAGGCCGCCGAGAGCCTCGGCTACGACGGCTTCTTCCGCTCCGACCACTACCTCCGGATGGGGGACGGCGATCCCGGCGTGGGCCCGTCCGACGCGTGGACGACGCTCGCCGGCCTCGCCCGCGAGACCGAGCGGATCGCGCTCGGCACCCTCGTCTCCTCCGTCACCTACCGGCCGCCGGGGATCCTCGCGATCCAGGTCGCCCAGGTCGACGCGATGTCCGGGGGCCGTGCCGAGCTCGGCCTCGGCACCGGCTGGTTCGAGGAGGAGCACGCCGCGTACGGCATCCCCTTCCCTCCGCGCCGCTTCGACCTCCTCGAGGAGCAGCTCGAGATCGTGACCGGCCTGTGGTCGACGCCGGTCGGCGAGCGCTACTCCTTCGCCGGCGAGCACTACACGCTGACCGACTCCCCGGCCCTGCCCAAGCCCGCCCGCCTGCCGCTGCCGGTGATCGTCGGTGGCGGCGGCCCCAAGCGGACCCCGGCGCTCGCGGCGCGGTTCGCGAGCGAGTTCAACCTGCCCTTCCCCGAGTTCGACGCGATCCCGGGGGCCTTCGAGCGCGTCGACGAGGCGTGCCGGGCGATCGGGCGCGAGCCCTCGTCGCTCGTGCACTCGGTCGCGCTGATCGCGGTCGGCGGAGGCGACGAGGCGGAGTTCACGCGCCGTGCCGCGGCGATCGGCCGCGAGCCCGCCGAGCTGCGCGAGCACGGAGTGGCCGGCGGCGTCGACGAGGCGGTCGACCGCCTCGAGTCCCTCCGCGAGGCCGGCTGCGAGCGCGTCTACCTGCAGTTCATGGACCTGCAGGACCTCGATCACCTCGACTTCTTCGCCCGGGAGGTCCTGCCGCGCCTGTCGGCGTAGGGCGGGCGGCGCTGGCGCCGACTCCACGACTCCTGGCTTCTCGCGATCTCGTCCTCGCGGCTCGACGCCGAGTGCGACGACTCCTGGTCACTCGCGGGCTGCGGGCAGCACGCTCCGGCCTGCGCGCCCGGGCGTCCGTCCGCGCCGCGGCCTACGCTGGAGGGATGGCGGACACGATCGAGCGCGCGGACGAGCGCCTGGCGACCCGCTCGGCGGCCGAGGTCCCGTGGATCGTGCTGGTCTGGGACGATCCGGTCAACCTGATGTCGTACGTCTCGTACGTCTTCCGCAGCTACTTCGGCTTCGGCCGGGCCGAGGCGGAGCGGCTGATGCTGCAGGTGCACACCGAGGGGCGCGCGGTCGTCGCGACCGGCAACCGCGAGGAGATGGAGCGGCACGTGGAGGCGATGCACGGCTACGGCCTGTGGGCGACGCTGCAGAAGGCCGACGCGTGAGCGCCCCGCTGCGTCCCGCGGCCGCCGAGACCGGAGAGCACCCCGCTCGCGGCATCCGAGGACTCGGCTGATGCGCGCGTTCCGCCGCGACTCCTCCGGAGCGGCCGTCGCCCGCTTCGACCGCGAGGAGGCCGGGATCCTCCGCCACCTGGCCGGCGAGATGCTCGAGCTGCTCGACCGCGGGGCGTCCTCGGAGGAGGCCCGCTCCGATCCGGCGCTCGCCCGCCTCCTGCCCGACGCCTACCGCGACGACGCCGAGGCGGCCGACGAGTTCCGCCGCTTCACCGCTCCGGACCTCGCCGCCCGCAAGATGGACGACGCCCGCGCCGTCACGGCGGCCCTCGACGCCGGCGACGGCACGAGTCACGGCCGGATCTTCGAGGGGCTGGGCGAGGTCGCGGTCCGTCTCGAGGAGCCGCAGGCGATCGCCTGGCTCCGCGCACTGACCGACATGCGGCTCGCTCTGGCCGTGCGGCTGGGGATCGACGACACCGACGACGTCGTCCCGGAGGAGGGGAGCGCGGCCGCGATCCGCAGCGTCTACGACTGGCTGGGCGGCGTGCAGGACGGGCTCGTCCGCGCCGTCGACGTGTGATCCGCTCGTCCCTCTAGCGATTCCACAGCTGTGGACAACCCTGTGGAAAGGTGTGGAGAACCCGCTCCGGGAGCACCTCCGAACGGCGGAGCCGGGCGCGGGGGTGTGGAAACGCGTAGCGTCCACCCTGTGAACACTCCGAGCACCGCCGACGCCCAGCGCACCGCCGACGACATCCAGGACTCGCGGGCGGTGCGGACCCTCGCCCGCGGCGGCTTCGCGGCGAACGGCCTCGTCCACCTCCTGATCGGAGTGATCGCGCTCGGCGTGGCCCGCGGCGGCGGAGGCGAGGCCGACCAGAGCGGTGCTCTCGGCGCCCTCGCGGCGCAGCCCGGCGGTCTGGTGATCCTCTGGATCTGCACGGTCGGCCTCTTCGGCCTGGCGCTGTGGGGGCTGCTCGAGGCGTTCCTCGTCCGCCCGCGCGAGAGCGCCCTGAAGACCTGGGGCAGCCGGCTGAAGGAGGCGGGCAAGGCCGTCGTCTACGGCGCCCTCGGCGTGACGGCGCTGAAGTTCGCGACGGGCGGCGGGTCGAGCTCGTCCGAGTCGTCCGAGAGCGCGAGCGCGCAGGTGCTCTCGGCGCCGGGCGGAGTCGTGCTGCTCGTGATCGCGGGACTGGCCGTCCTCGCGGTAAGCGGCGTCTTCGTGTACCGCGGAGCGAGCAGGAAGTTCCTCGAGAACGTCGCGGCGCCGGGCGGTACGGCGGGCACCGTCGTCACCGTGCTCGGCGTCGCCGGCTACGTCGCCAAGGGCGTGGTCCTCGGCGCTCTCGGCGTGCTGCTGATCGTCGCCGCCGTCACCCATGATCCGGAGCAGGCGGGCGGGCTCGACGAGGCGCTGAAGTCGCTCGTGGAGCTGCCGGCAGGTGTGCTCCTCCTCGGCTTCGTCGCCGTCGGGCTCATCGCCTACGGGCTCTTCTGCTTCGCCCGCGCGCGCTGGCCGCGCCTCTGATGTCGGATAGCGGATCAGCTCCATACCTGTCACCCCCCTTCCGCGCAACTGGTCCCGCCGTCCCGGAGTCGGTGACACGCTGAGGCCTGTGAGTGCTGGAGGCGAGGACGCGACCGGAGGACGGGTGCGTCCGCCGCTGACGCAGGACGCCGCCCGGCTGCTGGCCCGCTCCGCCACGGGGGACGCCTCCGCTCTGGGAGAGCTCGTCGACCGCTTCGGCGGCCTCGTCTCGGCGTGCATCGGCACGGTCCAGGCCGACCCGGCCGGCCGCGACCGGCTCTGCACCGACGTCTTCACCGCCGTCTGGCGCCGCTCCCGCGAGGGCGCCCGCTCGCCGGAGCCCGTGCTCTGGGTGCTCGAGGTCCTCTGCGAGACCCTCGGCTCCGCGCACGAGCTCGCCCGGCGTCCGCTCGGCAGCGGCCTGCTCGCCCTCGACTGCCCGGACCGCGAGCTCCTGCTGCTGGCTGCGGCCGGCGGCTTCTCGCAGGCCGAGATCTCGGCGCTGACCGGGATCGACGAGTTCCGGCTGCGCTCGATCCTCCGGAACGCGCTCGAGGCGCTCCAGGGTCGCGACAGCGATCTTCTGACGGCCTAACCGCCGGAGCCGTCGCGGGAGTAAAGTTGAGTCCGTCGAACTCAACTTTCGAGCCACGGAGGAGACCACCATCATGCAGGCCGGTCGGATGCCCCAGCAGGACGAGAAGTCCGCACTCGAGCAGTACGGCGTCAACCTGACCGCCATCGCGGCGAGCGGCAAGCTCGACCCGGTGATCGGGAGGGACGCCGAGATCCGGCGCGTCAGCCAGGTGCTCACGCGCCGCACCAAGAACAACCCCGTCCTCATCGGCGAGCCCGGCGTCGGCAAGACCGCCGTCGTCGAGGGGCTCGCCCAGCGGATCGTCGCGGGCGACGTCGCCGAGAGCCTCAAGGGCAAGCAGCTCGTCAGCCTCGACCTCTCGGCCCTGATCGCCGGAGCGAAGTACCGCGGCGAGTTCGAGGAGCGGCTGAAGGCCGTGCTCCAGGAGATCGAGGAGTCCGACGGCCGGATCATCACCTTCATCGACGAGCTGCACACGCTGATGGGCGCGGGCGGCGGCGAGGGGTCGGTGGCGGCCGCGAACATGCTCAAGCCCATGCTGGCGCGCGGCGAGCTGCGGATGATCGGCGCGACGACGCTCGACGAGTACCGCCAGTACATCGAGAAGGACGCCGCTCTCGAGCGCCGCTTCCAGCAGGTCTTCGTCGGCGAGCCGACCGTCGAGGACACCGTGGCGATCCTTCGCGGGCTGAAGGAGCGCTACGAGGCGCACCACAAGGTGGCGATCGCCGACTCCGCCCTGGTCGCCGCCGCGTCGCTCTCGAACCGCTACATCACCTCCCGCCAGCTGCCGGACAAGGCGATCGACCTGATCGACGAGGCCGCGTCGCGGCTGCGCATGGAGATCGACTCCGCTCCCGTCGAGATCGACGAGCTGCGCCGCTCCGTGGACCGGCTGAGGCTCGAGGAGCTGGCGCTGAAGAAGGAGAAGGACGAGGCCTCGAAGGCACGGCTGGAGAAGCTGCGCGAGGACCTGGCCCGCCGCGGCGCCCAGCTCGAGGAGCTGCAGGAGCGCTGGGAGCGCGAGCGCGCCTCCCTCAACCGCGTCGGCGAGCTCAAGAACCGGCTCGACGCCCTGCGGATCGCCGCCGAGCGGGCGCAGCGCGAGGGCAAGCTCGAGCGCGCGTCGAAGCTGCTCTACGGCGACATCCCGGTGATCGAGCGCGAGCTCGCGGCCGCCGAGGCGGAGGAGGAGCCGGCCGAGGGCCGCATGGTCAACGAGCAGGTGACGGCCGACGACATCGCCGCGGTGATCGCCGCCTGGACGGGGATCCCCGTCGGGCGCCTCCTGCAGGGCGAGACCGAGAAGCTGCTGCACCTCGAGACCGAGCTGCACCGCCGACTGATCGGCCAGGACGAGGCGGTGTCGGCCGTCGCGGACGCGGTGCGCCGCACCCGCGCGGGCATCTCCGACCCCGACCGGCCGACCGGCTCCTTCCTCTTCCTCGGGCCGACCGGCGTCGGCAAGACCGAGCTGGCGAAGGCGCTCGCCGACCACCTCTTCGACGACGAGAAGGCGATGGTCCGCATCGACATGTCGGAGTACGGCGAGAAGTTCGCCGTCTCGCGGCTGGTCGGCGCCCCTCCCGGCTACATCGGCTACGAGCAGGGCGGCCAGCTCACGGAGGCGGTCCGCCGCCGCCCGTACTCGGTGGTGCTCCTCGACGAGATCGAGAAGGCGCACCCCGAGGTGTTCGATGTCCTGCTGCAGGTGCTCGACGACGGCCGGCTCACCGACGGCCAGGGGCGGACGGTCGACTTCCGCAACACGATCCTCATCCTCACCTCCAACCTGGGGTCGCAGTTCCTCGTGGACCCGGCGCTGTCGCGGCCGCAGAAGGAGGAGGCGGTCCAGCAGATGGTGCGCCAGGCCTTCAAGCCCGAGTTCGTGAACCGGCTCGACGACATCGTGATCTTCGACGCGCTCGACCGCACCGAGCTCGGCGAGATCGTGTCGCTGTACGTCGACCGGCTGTCGAGGAGGCTCTCGGAGCGACGGCTCGACCTGGCGGTGACGCCCGCGGCCCGCGGGTGGCTGGCCGAGCGCGGCTACGACCCGCAGTACGGCGCGCGGCCGCTGCGCCGGCTGATGCAGCGGGCGATCGACGACCAGCTGGCCACGGCGCTGCTCGGCGGCACGGTGCGCGACGGGGACGTGGTGCTGGTGGACGTGGCGCCGGACGGCGAGAGCCTGTCGGTGACGGCGGGGATGCCCGCGTCGGACTGACCGGGGTGCTCGAGCCCTGTCGCGAGTCCGCAGACGTCGCGGTGGTCGCGGTCGAGTACCGCTACTCCTGCGTTCCCGCAGGGGGAGGAGCGCGGGGGCGGCGACGGGATGTCCCTCCACAGGGCGCGCGAGGGCGGGAGTCGTCCACTGTCGCGGGATCCGCGGCGCGCCCGTCCGGCGGGCTCCGTAGCGTCGGCGGCATGTCCTTCGAAACGCCCGGCCCCCGCATGGCCGACCTCCCTCCCGAGGAGCGGCCGAGGGAGCGCCTCCGCGCCTACGGACCGGAGGCGCTCACCGACGCCGAGACCCTCGCCGTGCTCATCGGGGCCGGCGTCCGCGGCGCCAACGCGACCGTCGTCGCGCAGCGCCTCCTCGCGCGCTTCGGCGGCATCGACGCCGTCGCCCGGGCCGGGGTGGGCGATCTGATGCGGCACCGCGGAGTCGGCGAGGTCGCCGCCTGCCGCCTGGTCGCCTCCTTCGAGCTGCGGCGGAGGATGAACCGCGCCTCGCGCGCCGCCCGGGTGACCGACGCCGCCGGCCTGGCCGGGCTCGTCGCTCCGCTGCTGGCCGCCCGGCCGGTCGAGACCGTGCTGGCGGTGGCGCTCGCCGAGTCCGGAGCCGTCCGCGACGTCCTGACGCTGGCCGACGGAGCCCCGGCGCACGCCGAGATCCCCGTCGCCGCCGTGCTCGCCGAGGTGCTGGCGCGCGGCGCGGCGGGCATCGGCCTGGCGCACAGCCACGCGGGCGAGGCCGTGGTGCTCCCCTCCGACCGTGCGGCGACGCGGGCGATCGCCGACGGGGCAGAGGCGTGCGGCCTGCGGTTCCTCGCACACGTCGTGATCGGGCGCGACGGCTGGGCGGAGGCGCAGCCGTGACGCGGCGCAGGGCTGCTGCGGGGCCGCTCCGTTCCGGCAGGACGCCTCCCGCCCGGCGCCGGACCGCCCCCGGCCGCGCCCCGGCTCTCCACCTGTGCCGCGTCGGCGCGCGTTCGTGCAAGCCCCCGCCTCTCCGGCGCCCGCGGCCGGTCGCGGGCGTACCGTGGACGCCGACCCCACCCCCCTCCCGACCAGGAGCACCCATGCGAGCAACACTCATCCACGGCGAGCGCGACATCCGACTCGAGGAGGTCCCCGACCCGCAGCTCTCGACGGGGCGCGACGCGATCGTCCGCGTCACCGCGGCCTGCGTCTGCGGCTCGGACCTGTGGCCCTACCGCGGCGTCACTCCCACCAAGGAGGCGCACCGCATCGGCCACGAGTTCGTCGGCGTCGTCGAGGAGATCGGCGACGACGTGCACGACGTCGCGGTCGGCGACTTCGTGATCGCCCCGTTCTACGTCTGCGACGGCACCTGCGCGAACTGCGCCAACGGCGTCTCCACCTCGTGCCTCACCGGCGGCTGGTGGGGCGCCGAGGTCCGCGAGGAGGGCTTCGCGGACGGCGCCCAGGGCGAGAAGGTGCGCGTGCCCCTCGCCGACGGCACGCTCTTCCGCGTGGGCATCGATCCGGATCCGGCGCTCATCCCGAGCCTGCTCACCCTCGCCGATGTGATGGGGACCGGCCACCACGCCGCGGTCTCGGCCGGCGTCACCGCGGGCTCGACCGTCGCGGTCGTCGGCGACGGCGCGGTCGGCCTCTGCGCCGTCCTGGCGGCCAAGCGCCTCGGCGCGACCACGATCATCGCGATGTCGCGGCACGAGTCGCGGCAGAACCTCGCCCGCCGCTTCGGGGCGACCCACATCGTCGAGACCCGCGGCGACGAGGGCGTCGCGCGCGTCCGCGAGCTGACCGGCGGGATCGGCGCCGACTGCGTGCTCGAGTGCGTCGGCACCAAGGAGTCGATGCAGCAGGCCCTCGACTCCGCCCGCCCCGGCGGCATGGTCGGCTACGTCGGCGTCCCCAACGGAGGCCCCGAGCTGCCCGTCCGCCAGATGTTCGGCTCGAACGTGGGCGTCAACGGCGGAGTCGCGCCGGTCCGCGGCTACATGGCCGAGCTGCTGCCCGACGTGCTCAGCGGCGCGATCGAGCCCGGTCTGGTCTTCGACCTCGAGCTGCCCCTCGAGGAGATCGCCGAGGCGTACGCCGCCATGGACGAGCGCCGCGCGATCAAGACCCTCGTGCGTCCGTAGCCCCGCCGAGGGGCGCCGGCACGGTCGCGAGGAGTAGCCTCCCGCGCATGACCGCGTCAGCCCGCACCGCCGCGACGGCGCCCCTCTTCCACCCCGACCTCGCGCTCGGCCGCTTCCTCCCGCCGATCGTCCTCGGCCCGCGACTGCTGCGCCTCGCCACGCGACGCGCCGCCGAGGGAGGCGAGGCTCCGCCCGACATCGTGGTCGACGACGTCGAGATCCCCGTCGCCGGAGCCGCTCCCGTCCGGGCCCGCAGCTACAGGCCGCGCATCCTCCGCGGTACCGCTCCCGCGCTCCTCTGGGTGCACGGCGGCGGCATGGTGCTCGGCAGCCACCTCCAGGACGAGGCGTCCTGCATCGACTTCGCCCGCACCCTGGGCATCACGGTCGTCTCCGTCGACTACCGCCTCGCGCCCGCGCATCCGGCCCCGGCTGCCGTCGAGGACGTGCTGGCCGCGTTCGACTGGCTCGTCGAGCACGCGCAGGAGCGCGGCGTCGACCCGGCGCGCATCGCCGTCGGAGGCGCGAGCGCGGGCGGCGGCATCGCCGCGGGTGCGACCCTCCTCGCCCACGACCGCGGAGGAGCGCAGCCCGCGTTCCAGCTGCTCGTCTACCCGATGCTCGACGACCGCACCGTCACCCGGCCCGGTCCTCCTCCGCGCGGAGTCCGCGTCTGGACCCCGGGCAGCAACCGCTTCGGCTGGACCGCCTACCTCGCCGGCGAGCCCGGCGGCCCCGGCGTCACGGCCTACGCCGCCCCCGCCCGCCGCGACGACCTCACGGGCCTCCCGCCGGCCTGGATCGGCGTCGGCGGCCTCGACCTCTTCCACGACGAGGACGTCCGCTACGCCGAGCGCCTGCGCGCGGCCGGAGTGCCGTGCGGGCTCGAGATCGTGGAGGGCGCCTTCCACGGCTTCGACGCCCTGTTCCGCCGGACCGGCGTGGCGAAGCGCTTCTGGGCGGCGCAGGCCGCGGCGCTCGGCGAGGCCCTCCTCGCCTGACCTCCGCGTCGACGCGCCGGGCCGATTCCGTCTCCGGCGCTCGGGACTGCGAGGCTGAGGGGCGACGGCCGTCGTCATCCGCGCGTCGCCCGTGCCGTGCCTGCCGCGCATCCGTCTCCGCCCCGCCGACCCGCCGCCCCGCCCCGCCCCGTCTCCCGGAGGACCCATGGACATCGACCGCCTCGCCACCCGCTACGAGATCGCCCTGCCCGCCTGGATCGGTGACGCCCTCCGCGACGTCCCCGAGGTCCTCCCGAGCCTCGAGGACCGGATGGCCCTCGTGCACGCGCTCGCCGACCGCAACTTCCGCGAGGGGAACGGCGGCCCGTTCGCGGCGATCGTCGTCGAGCGCGACTCCGGTCGTCTCGTCTCGGTCGGAGTGAACGTCGTCCTCGGCAGCGGGGTCTCGTCCGGCCACGCCGAGGTGACGGCGCTCGGTCTCGCGCAGACCGCGCTCGGCACCTGGGACCTCGGCGGCGAGGGCCTCCCCGCGCACGACCTGGTCGTCAACTGGCGCCCGTGCGTGCAGTGCTACGGAGCGACGATGTGGTCGGGGGTGCGCCGCCTGGTCGTCGCGGGCTCCGGCCCCGAGCTCGAGGAGATCAGCACCTTCGACGAGGGGCCGATGCGCGAGGACTGGGCCGCGCAGTTCGAGGCCCGCGGCATCGAGGTCGTCGACGGCGTGCTCCGCGACGAGGCCCTCGACGTGTTCCGCGCCTACCGCGCCTCCGTCGACTCCGGCGAGGTGCTCGTCTACAACGCCCGCGCCGACTCCTGATACCGCGGCGGGTCCGGTCCTGGCATCGGTTCCGCGCCGGACGCACGGGAGCCCCGCCTCAGCGGGGCCCCGTGCGGTCCTGAGCTGCCGGCCGCTGGAAGCGGTCAGCGGCGGCTCAGCGCCACCAGTCGTCGAACATCGACAGCGGCACCTGGCGCTTGTGCTCGGTCGCGGCGTACCGCGCCTCGATGGCCTCGGCGACGGCCCGGTCGACCTCGCCGCCCTCGAGGTACGTGTCGAGGTCGGCGTAGGTGAGCCCGAGGTTCGTCTCGTCGGTCTGGCCGGGGTTGTCGTCGAGCAGGTCCGCCGTCGGCGCCTTCTCGTAGAGCCGGGCCGGTGCGTCCAGGTGCTCGAGGAGCGAGCGCCCCTGCCGCTTGGTGAGGCCGGTGAGCGGGAGGACGTCGGCGCCGCCGTCGCCGTACTTCGTGAAGAAGCCGGTGACCGCCTCGGCCGCGTGGTCGGTCCCGACGACGAGCATCCCGGCCTGGCCGGCGATCGCGTACTGCGCGATCATCCGCATCCGCGCCTTCACGTTGCCCTTCACGAAGTCGCTGATCGGCTCGTCGACCGCGTCGCCGAATGCTGCGGCCACGCCGTCGACGCCCTGGTGGATGTCGAAGACGACCTGGCGGTCCGGGCGGATGAACGTGAGGGCGAGCTGGGCGTCCTCCTCGTCGGCCTGCACCTTGTACGGCAGGCGGACCGCGATGAAGGAGGCGTCGCCGCCGCTCGCGCGGACCTGCTCGACCGCGAGCTGGCAGAGGCGCCCGGCGAGGCTCGAGTCCTGGCCGCCGCTGATGCCGAGGACGAGGCCCTTCGCGCCGGTGCTGCGGAGGTAGTCGGCGAGGAAGCCGCTGCGCCGTTCGACCTCGACGGCCGGATCGACGGCGGGGGAGACGTGGAGCTCGGAGATGATCTGCTGTTGGACGTCGCGCACGGCTTCACGCTACTCCGCATGCTCCCCGGCGGCCCCTCCTCGCCGCGGACGCGCAGGCTCCCGACGCCTCCCCGAAACAGGGTCCGCCCGCCGCGTCCGACTGGCGCGGCGCCTACCCGCGCTCGGCGACGATGCGGGCGATGCGCGCCGGGACGGTGTCGTCCTGGAGGCTCGTCACGTCTCCGAGCGGGCGGCCGTCGCGGATGTCGCCGAGCAGCCGCCGCATGATCTTGCCGGAGCGGGTCTTGGGCAGATCCGGCACCACCACCACGTCGCGCGGCTTGGCGATCGGACCGATCGCGACCGCCACGTGGTCGCGCAGGAGCGCCGAGAGCGTCGCGCCGAGCGCGGCCCAGTAGGCCGGGTCCTCCTCGGCGCGGTCGACGGCCTCGTCGGAGGGGATGACGAACGCCGCGATCGCCTGGCCGGTCGTCGCGTCGGCGACTCCGACGACTCCGGCCTCGCCGACGGCCGGATGGGCGACGAGGGCCGACTCGATCTCGATCGTGGACAGGCGGTGGCCGGAGACGTTGATGACGTCGTCGACGCGGCCGAGCACCCAGACGTCGCCGTCGGCGTCGTACTTCGCGCCGTCCCCGGAGAAGAACCACCCCTGGGACGCGTAGCGGGCCCAGTAGGAGTCGCGGTACCGCTCCGGGTCGCCCCACACGGTCCGGGCGAGCGCCGGCCCGGTCCGGTCGACCACGAGGTAGCCGCCGGAGCCGTTCGGCACCCGCTCGCCGTGCTCGTCCACCACGAGGACGCCGAGCCCGGGCAGGGCTCCGAGCGACGAGCCCGGCTTGAGGGTCGAGACGCCCGGCAGCGGGCACATCACCGCGGCGCCGGTCTCGGACTGCCACCAGGTGTCGACGATCGGGCAGCGACCGCCGCCGATCGCCTCGTGGAACCAGACCCAGGCCTCGGGGTTGATGGACTCGCCGACGGTGCCGAGCAGGCGCAGGCTCGACAGGTCGTACCGGGCGGGCACGCCCTCGGGGAACCAGGTCATCAGCGTGCGGATCAGCGTCGGCGCCGTGTAGTAGACGGTCACCCCGTACCGCTCGATGATCTCGAAGTGCCGGGCGGTGTGCGGGGTGCTCGGGGTGCCCTCGTAGATCACCTGGGTGAGCCCGTTCGAGAGCGGTCCGTAGATCTCGTAGGTGTGCGCGGTGACCCAGGCGAGGTCGGCGGTGCACCAGTGCACGTCGTCCGGCTTCGCGTCGAACACCGCCCAGTGCGTCCACGAGGCCTGCGTGAGGTAGCCGCCGCTGGTGTGCACCAGTCCCTTGGGCTTCCCGGTCGTGCCGGAGGTGTAGATGATGAACAGCGGCGTCTCGGAGTCGAAGGCCTCGGCCTCGTGGACGTCGCTCTGCGCGTCGACCAGCTCGTGCCACCAGACGTCGCGGCCCGGGGTCCACGGGACGTCGGTCTCACCGGTGCGGCGGACGACGAGGACGTGCTCGATCGACGCGACGCCCTCGATCGCCCGGTCGGCGCTCGCCTTGACCGGCACCGCCGCTCCGCGCCGGAACTGCCCGTCCGTGGTGACCAGGAGCTTCGCGCCGGTGTCCTCCACGCGGAACCGCACCGCCTCGGCGGAGAAGCCGCCGAAGACGAGCGAGTGGATCGCGCCGATCCGCGCGATCGCGAGCGTGATGACGATGGTCTCGGGGATCACCGGGAGATAGACGACGACGCGGTCGCCCTTCCCGATCCCGAGCGCGGTCAGCGCGTTCGCGGCGCGGGAGACCTCGCGCTGGAGCTCGGCGTAGGTGATCGACCGCCGGTCGCCGCGCTCGCCCTCGAAGTGGAGGGCGGTCTTCCCGCCGCGTCCCGCGTCCACGTGGCGGTCGACGCAGTTGACGGCCACGTTCAGCCGTCCACCCTCGAACCAGGTCGTGCGCGGCACCGAGAGCGAGCCGTCGGGCAGCGGAGCGGCAGGCTCCCAGCTGTGGGCGGTGTGCCACGGCTCCGCCCACTCGAGGCGGCGGGCCGCCTCCTCCCAGAACGCGACCGGATCGGCGGCGGCTCGCGAGTACTCCTCCGCGCCCGCGTTCGCCTGCGCGGCGAAGGCCGCGGGCGGGGGGAACCGGCGGTGCTCGTCGAGCAGGTTGGCGATCGTCCCGCTCACGCTCGGAGCTCCCTCCCCGGCGCTCACGCCCACTTCCTCACGGCGTAGCGCTGGAACACGCCGACGACGGCATCGGTGAGCTTGCCCAGCACGGCCAGCAGGACGATCGCCAGGAACACCCGGTCGATCCGGCCGTTGTTCTGGCTGTCGATGAGGCGGAAGCCGAGGCCCATCGAGGAGGCGATGAGCTCGGAGGCGACCAGGAACAGCCACGACTGGGCGAGCGCGAGGCGCAGCCCGGAGATCACGGAGGGGATCACCGCGGGCAGCTGCACCGTCGTGAAGAGCCGGACGCCCGAGAGGCCGAAGGCGCGGCCCGCCTCGACGAGGTGCCGGTCGACGTGGCCGAGCGCCGTGGCCACCGTGGTGAAGACGGGGAAGAACGCGCCGATCGTGATCAGCGTGATCTTCGACTCCTCGCCGATGCCCATCCAGAGCAGCAGCAGCGGGACCCAGGCCAGCGACGGGACCGCCCGGATCGCGCCGAGGGTCGGCCCGAGGACGACCTCCCAGACGCGGGAGAGCCCGAAGAGCGCGCCGACCACGAGCCCGAGCGCCGAGCCGAGCGCGAACCCGATGAGCACGCGCTGCGTCGAGATGGCGACGTCCTGGCCGAGGTCGCCGCGCTGGGCGAGGTCGACGCCGGCCGCCCAGACCATCGCGGGCGAGGGGAAGACCGCCACCGAGACCATCCCGGTCGTCGTCGCGATCTGCCAGGCGACGAGCAGCAGCACGGGCAGGATCGCGCCTCCCGCGACCACGAACCACCGTCGCGTGGTGAGCGGGTGGGAGCGGTCCTCGCGGAGGCGGCGCTGGGAGGCCGCGACCGACGGGCCCGCCGTCACGAGTCCGGGCTCACCCGGCATCGGCGCGGACAGCGCGCTCCGCCGCAGCACATCGGCGTCGGTCGCGGTGTCGTCGTCGCGGATCGTCATCGTCGGTCTCCTCGGATCACGGGGTCGGGGGCGGAGGGCCGGACCCTCAGGCGCCGATGGCGCTCGGGTCGGCCGCCGAGGCGTAGGTGTCGTCGAGCAGCGAGTCGAGCGCGTCGTCGACCTGCTGCTGCGAGGCGACGTCGCCGTTCTCGACGAAGATCGGGCCGATCACGGCGAGCACGTCGGTCTGCGCGGAGCCGGGGACGTTGTCGACGTCGAGGTTGCTGCGCTCGGTGATGACCGTCGTCGCCACCGCCACGTCGAGGCCGGCGACGGAGGCGAGGATGCTCGCCGTCTCGTCCTGGTTCTCGAGCGCCCAGGCGCGGGCGTGCTCGTACGCGTTCACGACGGTCTGCGCGAGGTCCGGCTTCTCGGCGAGGAAGCTCTCGGTCGCGTTGAGCAGGCCGTAGGAGTTGAAGTCGACGTTGCGGTAGAGCAGGGTCGCCCCGGCCGCCTCGGCGCCGGCCATGATCGGGTCCAGGCCGGCCCAGGCGTCGACGGAGCCGTTCTGCAGCGCCGCCCAGCCGTCGGCGTGCTGCAGGTTCTGCACCGTCACGTCGCCGATGCCCAGCCCGGCGGCCTCGAGCGCCTGCACCAGGAAGAAGTACGGGTCGGTGCCCTTGGTGGCCGCGATCTGCTTGCCCTTGAGCTGCTCGACCGACGTGATCGCCGAGCCGGCGGGGACGACGAGGGCCGACCACTCCGGCTGAGAGAAGATGTCGATCGTCTTGATCGGCGAGCCGTTCGAGCGGGCGAGCAGTGCGGCCGAGCCGGCGGTGGAGCCGACGTCGATCGCTCCGGCGCGCAGGGCCTCGTTGGCCTTGTTGGAGCCGGCCGACTGCACCCAGGCGACGGTGACCTGCTGCTCGGCGAGGGCGGCCTCGAGCCAGCCCTTCTCCTTGATGACCAGGCTCAGCGGGTTGTACGTCGCGAAGTCGAGCGTGAGCGTGCCGCCCCGGGTTCCTCCGGAGGCGGCGTCGGCGGTCGCGGCCGCCGCTCCTCCTCCGCCCTCGCCCTGCACGCAGCCCGCGAGGAGCGGGACGGCGGCGGCGGTGAGCAGACCGGCGAGAGCGGTGCGGCGGGTGAGCGGGGAGCTGGTGAACGACATGGGGGCCTCGGCTTCGGGGATGCGGTGACAGCGAGTGTGGACGCTGCGGGGGAGGGGCGGTGCGGGGAGGTGCTCGTGCGGTGGAGAGCGGGAGGAGGAGGCGGCTGGGGAGGGAGGTCGTGCCGCCCGGACCGTGCCGCCCGGGTGGAGGGACGCGGGTCGATCCGCCCGGGGTCAGTGCCGCTCGATGCCCAGCCCCGCGAGGAGCTCGGCCCGGTGCTCGGCGAGCTCCGCCGAGCCGCGGTCGCGGGGCCGCGCGCCGGGGACGGTGACGATCCGCTGGATGCGCGAGACGCCTCCGGGCTCGTCGCGCCCGAGGAGCACGATGCGGTCGGCCAGCTGCAGGGCCTCGTCGACGTCGTGGGTGACGAGCAGGATCGTCGCCGGAGCCGCCGCGTGCACGTCGAGCAGCAGGTCCTGCATCCGCAGGCGGGTCAGCGCGTCGAGCGCCCCGAAGGGCTCGTCCAGGAGGAGCACGCCGGGGTTCCGGGCGAGGGCGCGGGCGAGGGAGGCTCGCTGGGCCATCCCTCCGGACACTTCGCGGGGCCGCGAGCGGGCGTGCGCGGTGAGGCCGACCAGCGAGAGCAGCTCGTCGACGGCGGCGCGGGCCGCCGGGCGCGGGGTGCCGCGCGGCAGGCCGAGCGCGACGTTGTCGGCGATGCTCCGCCAGGGCAGCAGCCGCGGCTCCTGGAACGCCACCGCGCAGCGCGGGTCGATGCCGGAGACGGGGGCGCCGTCGATGAGGACGGACCCCTCGGAGGCGGTGTCCAGGCCCGCCGCGATGCGCAGCAGCGTCGACTTGCCGCAACCGCTCGGGCCGAGGATCGCGATGACCTCGCCCGCGGCGGCCTCGAGCGTCACATCCGTCAGCACGGGGGACCCGAGCGCGAAGGTGCGGCCGACCCCCTCGAAGCGCACGGGGAACGCCGACTGGCCGAGCTCGGCGTCGAAGGCCAGGCTCGTGCGGGCGGCGGGGGTGGCGGGCATGTCTCTCCGGGCAGCGGGACGGGCGGGCGGATCGTCCGATCGTACGGAGAGGCTCCCGGCGGCACAGCGGGGACCGACACGGGGAGTAACACAGGGGGTGGGACGCGGAAGGCCTCCCCGGTCCGCGGACGGGGGAGGCCTTCCGCCGGAGGGCTACGCCTGGACGAGCACGAGCTCCTCGAGGGGTAGGCGGGTGCGCGGCGCGGTCTCGCGCTCGCGGAGGGTCTCGTTCGCCAGCGCGTCGGCGTCGGCCGCGACTCCCACCGCGGCGATCGTCACCGGGTCGAAGCGCTCGTCGACGCCGAACGCGGCGCGGACGGCGTCCTTGTCGAAGCCGGCCATCTGGTGCACGTGCAGGCCCTCGTGGTGCGCCTGGACGCTGAGGTGGGCGATCGACTGGCCGAGGTCGTAGACGGCCCAGGGGCGCGGCTTCCCCTCGGAGTCGACGGTCTCGGCCAGCGCGACGACCAGGACGGCGGCGGAGCCGGCCCAGGCGCCGTTGAAGCCGGCGAGCGTCGCGACGATGCGGTCGAACTCGTCGGTTCCGCGGCGGGCGACGATGAAGCGCCACGGCTGCGAGTTGCTGGCGGACGGGGACCAGCGCGCGGCCTCGAGGAGGGACGCGAGGGTCTCGTCGGAGACGGTCGCGGTCGCGTCGTAGGAGCGGGGGCTCCAGCGCTCCGCGAGGACGTCGAGGATCGGGGCGCTGGTGCTGGCGGTGCGGGAGGCGGTGGCGGACATCGCGGGGCTTCTTCCGTGCGGGGGACTGGGGGAGGGGCTCCGTCGCCCGTGGAGCCCAACCGTCCCCGCCCCGCGGGCATTCCCGCGCGCGCACGGCAGGCGCCCGCGCGCGCGTTCGCCCACGGAGGAGCGGGCCGCCTCCGAGCCCCGGAACGGTACGGTGGGAGACGGCGTGGTCACCCCGCGCACCACCATCCACGACTCTGGAGGATCATCCATGGCCCAGCACTTCGACGTCGTCGTCCTGGGGGCAGGCCCCGGCGGATACGTGGCCGCGATCCGCGCCGCCCAGCTCGGCAAGTCCGTCGCCGTCGTCGAGAAGCAGTACTGGGGCGGTGTCTGCCTCAACGTCGGCTGCATCCCGTCCAAGGCGCTGCTGCGCAACGCGGAGCTCGCCCACCTCTTCCACACCCAGGCGAAGCAGTTCGGCATCTCGGGCGACGTCTCGTTCGACTTCGGCGCGGCGTTCGACCGCAGCCGCTCGGTCGCGGACGGCCGCACCAAGGGCGTCCACTTCCTGATGAAGAAGAACAAGATCGCCGAGTTCGACGGCGTCGGCTCCTTCACCGGTCCGCAGGGCCTCGACGTGCAGCTGAGCAAGGGCGGCACGGAGTCGCTGACCTTCGACGACGCGATCATCGCGACCGGCGCGAGCGTCCGCCTCCTCCCCGGCGTCGAGCTCTCCGAGAACGTCGTCACCTACGAGACTCAGATCATGACCCGCGAGCTCCCCGACACGATGGCCATCGTGGGCGCGGGCGCGATCGGCATGGAGTTCGCCTACGTCCTCAAGAACTACGGCGTCGACGTGACGATCATCGAGTTCATGGACCGCGCCCTCCCCAACGAGGACCCGGACGTCTCCAAGGAGATCCAGAAGCAGTACAAGAAGCTCGGCGTCGAGATCCTGACCTCGACCAAGGTCGAGTCGGTCGTCGACAAGGACGGCTACGTCACGGTCACCTACACCGCGAAGGACGGCACGCAGTCGACCCTCGAGGTCGACAAGGTGCTCATGTCGATCGGCTGGGTCCCCCGCACCGAGGGCTTCGGCCTCGAGAAGACGGGCGTCGAGCTCACCGAGCGCGGCGCGATCGCGATCGACGACCACATGCGCACCAACGTGCCGCACATCTACGCAATCGGCGACGTCACCGCGAAGCTCCAGCTCGCGCACGTCGCGGAGGCGCAGGGCGTCGTCGCCGCCGAGACCCTCGCCGGTGCCGAGACCCAGACCCTGGGCGACTACCGGATGATGCCGCGCGCGACGTTCTGCCAGCCGCAGATCGCCTCCTTCGGCCTCACTGAGAAGCAGGCGACGGACGAGGGACACGAGATCACCGTCTCGACCTTCCCCTTCATGGCGAACGGCAAGGCCCACGGCCTCGGCGAGCCCACCGGCTTCGTGAAGCTCATCGCGAGCAAGAAGTACGGCGAGCTCCTCGGCGCCCACATGATCGGCCCGGACGTCTCGGAGCTGCTTCCCGAGCTCACGCTCGCCCAGAAGTGGGACCTCACGGCGACCGAGCTGGCCCGCAACGTGCACACCCACCCGACGCTGTCGGAGGCGCTGCAGGAGGGCTTCCACGGCCTCAAGGGGCACATGATCAACATGTAGGGCTCGTCCCTCCACGGCCTCCGGCCCGCAGGATCCCGCTCGGCTCGTCCGCGGCGGATCCTGCGGGCCGGAGCCGTCTCCGGGGGCGTCCACAGGGCTCCGGCGCCGCTCCCGCTACCGTGGCCCGATGGATCCGCGCCTGCTCGACCGCCTCGCCGCCGACGCCTGGCCCGCGCTCGTGCGGCGCCCCCTCGGCGCCTGGGAGCTGCGCGCCTCCGCAGGAGTCACCAAGCGCGCGAACTCGGTGCTCGCGTCCGGCGACGTCGTCGACCAGGAGGCGGCGCTCGACGCGGCGGAGGCGTTCGCCCGCGAGCACGGGATCGCGCCCCTCGTGCAGATCGGGCCGCCGAGCCCCGCCGGTCTGACCGGGCTGCTCGCCGAGCGGGGCGCCGCGCCGATCGACCGGACGCTCGTGCTGACCGTATCGGTGCAGGAGGCGCTCGCCGCCCTGCCCACGACGTCGGGATCCCCGCCGTCGCGGTCCGCACCGTCGGGATCCGCACCGTCGAGGCCCGCGCCGCGGCCTCGCGTCCGCCTCTCCCCGGCTCCCGACGAGGACTGGCTCGCCCTCTGGTGGTCGGTGGACGGTCGCGGTGGCGCGGAGGAGCGCGCGGTCGCCGAGCGCATCCTCGCGGGCTGCCCCTCCTCCTACGCTCTCGCCGTCGACGGGGACGGCCCGGCCGCGACCGGCCGCCTCGCGCTCGTCACGGCGCCGGACGGCGAGCTCTGGGGCGGCCTCTTCGCCCTGGCGACCCGGCCGGACGCCCGGCGCCGCGGGCATGCCTCCGCCGTGATCCGCGCCCTCCTCGAGGACGCGTCCGGCCGGGGCGTCGCGCGCTTCTGGCTCCAGGTGCTCGCCGAGAACGCCGGCGCCCGCCGCCTCTACGCGTCCCTCGGCTGCCGCGAGTCGTCCTGGTACGAGTACTGGCGCTGACCCGCTCGCGAAGGAGGAGCGGGGGGCCCGGGTCAGGCGTTCGCGAGCACGGCGCGGGCGACGGCCTCGGCCTTCGACGCGTCGCCGGTGACGGTCACGCGCCACCACACGTCGTCGGCGAGCGCGTCGATCTCGCAGACGCCCGCCGCGCAGCCGGTGAGGGCCTTCTCGCCGAAGCCGTCGAGCGGCTCGAGCGGGATCGCCAGGCCCGAGGTCAGCGAGAGGTTCCGCCAGCCGTCGTCGCCGTTCGGGAGCGCGTCGACCGTCACGCCCGAGTACGCGGCGCTGGAGGCGTCGCTCCAGCTGCAGGAGGCGTACCCGGCCCGGGCGGCGGCAGCGGCCGACGCGGTGGTCGGCGTCCCGGTCCCCGTCCCCGCGGTCGCCTGCGCGAGACCGGCGGCACCGGACAGCTGCTCGGCCGTCAGGACCTCGGTGCAGACGGGCGCCGTCGCGGTGACCGGCTCGTCGAGGGTGCCGAGCGCGGCGGAGGCGGTGCCGGTCGCCAGCGCGGCGAGGTCGACGGCCGCGGGGGCGCCGCGCAGCTGCAGCGTCACCCAGGTGGCGCCGGCGAGCAGGTCCAGGTCGCAGCTGCCGTCGGTGCAGGAGCCGTAGGCCTCGACGCCGGTCTCGAGGCGCGGGCCCGGACGGCCGGCGAACGCCTCGGCGGCGTCGTCGACCGCGGCCGCGGTGATCGAGGCGTCCTCGTCGTACCAGGCGCAGCGGAGCACTCCGCCGTTCTCCTCCGCGGCCTCGCGGATCAGCTCGCCCGAGGAGCGCGTCGTCACCTCGCGGCTGCCCTCGAGAGCGCTGCGGGAGACTCCCAGCGCCGAGGCCGCCCGCGTGGCGGGGAGGAGGGAGTCGCAGCCCAGGCGGGTCGAGGCCGTGGGCGAGGGCGTCGGAGTCGCGGAGGGAGTCGGAGCGGCGGTCTCGGACGCCGACGGGGTGGCCGCGACGTCCGAGCGCTCGGCCGACGTGCAGCCCGTCAGCGCGACGAGAACGGCGAGCGCGGCGGCGACCGTCGCCAGGCGCGGGAGGCGGGCCCTCACGCGGCCAGCTCGCGCTCGATCGCGGCCGTGAACGCGTCGATGTCGTCCTCCGTCGTGTCGAAGGAGCAGACCCAGCGGACCTCGCCGGTCGCCGGGTTCCAGTCGTAGAAGCGGTAGGCGGTGCGGAGCCGGTCCGCGACTCCGGGCGGCAGCGTCGCGAACACGGCGTTGGCCTGGGTCTGCTGCGTGAACTCGAGCCCGGTGATCCGGCCGGCGGCGATCGCCTCCTCGAGCCCCGAGCGCAGGCGCGCAGCCATGGCGTTCGCGTGCCGGGCCGAGCGGAGCCACAGGGGCTCCTCCTCGCCGCCGTCGCCGAGCAGGGCGAGCAGCTGCGCCGAGATGAAGCGCATCTTGGAGGACAGCTGCATGTTGGTCTTGCGGAGGAAGGTCAGCCCGGTCGAGGCCGCCGGGTCGAGCACGACGATCGCCTCCCCGAGCAGGATGCCGTTCTTGGTGCCGCCGAACGAGAGCACGTCGACGCCCGCGTCGGTCGTGAAGGACCGCAGGGGCAGGCCGAGGGCGGCCGCGGCGTTCGCGATGCGCGCCCCGTCCATGTGCAGCCGCATGCCGAGGCCGTGCGCGTGGTCGGCGAGCGCGCGCACCTCCTCGGGGGTGTAGACGGTGCCGAGCTCGGAGGACTGGGTGATCGAGACCACGAGCGGCTGGGCGCGGTGCTCGTCGCCGAAGCCCCACGCCTCCTGGTCGACCAGCGCCGGGGTCAGCTTGCCGTCGGGCGTGGGGACCGTGAGGATCTTGATCCCGCCGACCTTCTCGGGCGCTCCGCCCTCGTCGGAGGTGATGTGCGCGGTGCCCGCCGAGACGACGGCGCCCCACCGCGGCAGCATCGACTGCAGGCCGGTGACGTTGGCGCCCGTGCCGTTGAAGACGGGGAAGGCCTGGGCCTGCTCGCCGAACTCGCGGCGGAACGCCTCCTGCAGGCGCTCGGTGTAGACGTCCTCGCCGTAGGCGATCTGGTGCGCTCCGTTGGCCGCGGCGATCGCGGCGAGGACCTCGTCGTGCACTCCGGAGTAGTTGTCGGAGGCGAAGCCGCGGACGTCGGGATCGTGCAGAGCGCTCATCCCTCCATCTTCGCAGCCCGCCACCCGGAGGAGCCCCGGAGGCGCCCTCCGAGACACCCCTCCTGCCTCCCGCATGTTTCGGGCAGGTGAACGGACGACGACCCGAAAGCCGATCTCCGTCAAGAAGTTGGTATCGGCTGGGAGGCAGGCCACTCTTGACGTATGCGCATGGACACGACGGGAGCTGTCCGCGACATGCCCGCCCCTCCCGGGGTGGACGAGATCGCGGCTCGCTTCGGCGATCCCGTCCTCGCGTTCGCGCCCCAGCCGAGGCTGGAGGAGTTCGCCGCGGCGCAGACGAGGGCGCTCGGCCGCTTCGTCGAGATCTCGCTCTCGTACTCGTTCTACAAGAACCCGCGCAACCGCGCCGACCCCGTCAACCACGTCCCGCTGACCCCCGAGCAGAAGCGCGCGATCGAGCGCGCCGAGAACGACCACCTGCCGCCGTGGATGGTCGACCAGGTGACGCGGATGCGGTACCCGGTGCTCTGGGAGGCGGTCCGCACCTCCGTGCCGATCCCCGCCGAGCGCAGCCGGCCCCTGGAGTCCCGCCTCGCGGCCCACATGGGCGACGTGCTCCGCAACACCTTCCCGGGCCGCGTGCGCAGCCGCCGCGGCGGGATGCCGGTGGTCGCCGCCGCCCTCCGCGACGAGGACGTCGTGCGCGGCGTCCCGGTGATCGTGGACGGGGAGGCGCTGCGCGGCTACCGCGTGGACACCGACCCGGACGTGGTCGCGATCGGCGCCCGCGTCGACGGCCGCTACATGACGGTCGTGCTCGACCGGAAGATCGTGCCGGAGATCCGGATGGAGTTCGTCCGCCGCACCCCGCCGCGCCCGGCCTCGAGCCAGCCCCGGCGCTGACCGCCCCGGCGTCGAGCACCTCCGAGCCGTCCACCACGGTGCCGACCGCCCGGCCCACCGCTCAGGGGCGCCCCGGTACCGCGATCCCGTGCTCGTAGGCGAACACGACCGCCTGGATCCGGTCGCGCACGCCGAGCTTCATCAGGATCTTCGAGACGTGCGTCTTCACGGTCGCCTCGCCCACGAACAGCTCGGCCGCGATCTCGGCGTTCGACCAGCCCCGCGCCAGGTGCACGAGCACCTCCCGCTCGCGGTCCGTCAGGTCGGCCACTCCGGAGTGCTCGGCCGCGGCCGGCGTGTGCTCGGGCACGGACGCGAACCGCTCGATCACGCGCCGGGTGACGTCGGGGGCGAGCATCGCGTCGCCGCGGGCGACCACCTGCACGGCCTCGACCAGCTCCTCCGGCGACGCGTTCTTGAGCAGGAACCCGCTGGCGCCGGCCGAGAGCGCCTCGAAGAGGTAGTCGTCGCGGTCGAAGGTGGTGAGGATGAGCACCCGCGAGCACAGGCGCGGGTCGGCCACGATCTCGCGGGTCGCGGCCAGGCCGTCGAGGCCGGGCATCTGCACGTCCATGCAGATCACGTCGGGGCGCAGCTCGGAGGCGCGCTGCAGGGCCTCGAGCCCGGTGCGGGCCTCGCCGACCACCTCGATCCCCGGCTCCGACTCGAGGATGATGCGGAAGCCCACGCGGACGAGCTCCTGGTCGTCGACGAGCAGCACGCGCACGTGCTCGGTCATGGGCGGCCCCCGCTCGCTCGCTCCTGACGCCCCCGCGACGTCTCCGACGACGGTACCGGGTCGTCGGCGTCCGGCACGCTCGCCCGGACGGGGGACAGCGGCACCCGGGCGTGCACGAGGTACCCTCCGCCCCTCGGCCCCATCTCGATCCAGCCGCCGACCGCGGCCGCGCGCTCGCTCATGCCGGTGTGCCCCAGTCCGCAGGAGGCGGGAGCGCTCGGGTGCGGGCCGGACCCGCCGTCGTCGGCGATCTCGAGCTCGACCGCGTCGGGGGCGTAGCGGAGGCGCACCTCGGCGTGCGCGCCGCGCCCCGCGTGCTTGCGGACGTTCGTGAGCGACTCCTGCGCGATGCGGTAGAGGCTGAGCCCCACCGTCGCGGGGATCTCGCGGGGCGTGCCGAGGGTGAAAAAGACGGTGGGCAGGCCCGACCCGCTGGACGCCGCGACCAGCTCCTCGAGCTGGGCCACGCCGCGGGTGGACGCGGCGTCGGTGAGCGGATTCGGGACCGCGTCCTCGGCGCGCAGCGCGACCAGGATGCGGTGCAGCTCCTCGATCGCCGAGCGCGCGTCGCCCTCGATGGCGCTGAGCGAGGCCGCCGCCCGCTCCGGATCCCGCGCCAGCACCCGCCGCGCCGCTCCCGCCTGCACGCCCATCACGCTGACGTGGTGCGCGACCACGTCGTGCAGCTCGCGCGCGATCCGCAGCCGCTCGGAGGACACGGCCTGCCGCGAGGAGCGCTCCCGCTCGTCGTCGAGCTCGGCCGTGCGCGTCTCGAGCGCCTCCAGCCGGCGGGCCGACTGCCACGACGCCTCGCCGAAGACGTAGGCGCTGCCGAAGTAGAGCAGGTTCGAGACGACCGCGAGGGCCGACTCCGCCGCGTAGGGCGAGAGCAGGCCGGGGGAGTCGTCGACCGGCACGGAGCTGCCGAAGTACTCGCCCGTGGCGAGGGTGGTGAGCAGCCAGCCCAGCATCCCGACCGCGATCGCCACTCGGACGACGAGCGCCGTGCGCCGGTTCCGGCCCCACGCGCCGACCGTGTAGAGCGCGAGGAACAGGCAGATCTGGCCGAAGAGCGACTCCGGCACCTGGAGCACGATCCCGAGCGCGTAGACGACGGAGAGCCCGGCCGCCACGCTCGCGGGGAACCGGCGGCGCAGCGCGAGGGGAAGGGTCATCAGGACGGCCCAGTGGGCGCTGACGACGGGGTGCGCCGCGTCCGGGAATCCCGCCGAGGAGTACAGCGCGACGGAGACGACCGTCGCCACCAGCAGGATCCCCGCGGTGACCGCGTCGCGCACGTATCCGGCCCGGCTCGGCGCTCGCCGGATCCAGCCCGCGTCGAGCGGGTCCGCGGCTCCGTCACCTGAGGGCATGCGCCCCACGCTAACCGACGCCGGTCGGACGGGGCCCCGGGAGGCGGAGGAGCGCACCCCGCCGCCTCCCGGGCTCGGCGTCAGTCCCGGCCGGTGATGCCCCGGGTCGAGGCGATGACGTCGCCCATCTTCTTCCCGAGGGCCTCGTAGAACATCGACAGCGGGAACTCGTCGTCCAGCACCGCGTCGGTGAGGCCGCGCGGGGCGCCGAGCAGCACCTCGTCCGGGAGCCCGCGGGCCCAGGCGGAGGCGGGGTGCGGAGTGAGAGTGGCCGCGATCAGCTCGTGCGCGGCCAGCCAGTGCGCCGTCTTCGGCCGGTCGATCGAGCGCCAGTAGAGCTCGTCGATCGCGTCCGAGAGGGCGACGACCACGTCGGCGACGCCGTCCCACTCGAACGCCAGCCGGGTGTCGGTCCAGTGCAGGACGCCGTGCTGGTGCAGCCAGGCGAAGAGCAGCTGGCCGCCGAGGCCGTCGTAGTTGCGCACCCGCGACCCGGTGAGCGGGAAGCGGAAGAGCCGGTCGAACAGGATCGCGTACTGCACGAAGCGCGAGCGCTCGGCCAGCGCCTCCTCCTCGTCGTCGCGGCGGTCGAGCGCGCCGAGGCGGCGCTCGATGGCGACGGCCTCGCGGAAGGCGGTGAGGTCGCACCGCAGCTCCTCCAGCGAGTAGAGGAAGAAGGGCATCCGCTGCTTGATCATGAACGGGTCGAACGGCAGGTCGCCGCGCATGTGGGTGCGGTCGTGGATGAGGTCCCACATCACGAAGGACTCCTCCGCCAGGCGCTGGTCGGCCAGCAGGCGCTGCGCGTCCTCCGGGAGCTCGAGACGGGTGATCCGGGCCGCCTCCGTGACGACGCGGCGGAACCGGGCCGCCTCGCGGTCGGCGAAGATCGCGCCCCAGGTGAAGGACGGGACGGAGCGCATCGCGACGGTCTCGGGGAACAGCACGGCGCTGTCGGTGTCGTAGCCGGCGGTGAAGTCGACGAAGCGCACGGGCACGAAGAGGGCGTTGGAGTAGTCCCCCGCCTCCAGCTCGGCGACGAACCGCGGCCAGACGACCTCGACGAGGACGGCCTCGACGTGGCGGTCGCGGCTGCCGTTCTGGGTGTACATGGGGAAGACGACGAGGTGGCGGCGGCCGTCGACGCGCTCGAGCTGCGGCTGGAACGCGGTGAGCGAGTCGAGGAAGTCGGGCAGGCCGAGGCCGCCGGCGCTCCAGCGCTCGAGGTCGACGACCAGCGCGTCGAGGTACGCGGCGTCGTGCGGGAACGCGGGGGCGAGGGTGCGGACGCCGGCGACGATCCGCTCGACGAGGGCGCGCGCCTCCTCGAGCCGCTCGGGCTCGGCGAGCGAGCCGTCCTGGGACTGGAGCGGCTGCAGCGCGGCGGCGGCCGCCTTCAGGTCGAGCCAGGCGGCGGACTCCTCCACGCGGTCCTCGACGACCTCGGGTTCTCCGACGACGGTGCTCTGCACGGCTTGCGACATGGTGATCCTCCTCACGCTGGTGATACGGGGCTGCAGGAGCGGAACGCGCTCCGACTCCGAGCGTATGGGCTCGTGCGCGCGCTTTTCTTGCGTCTCGGCGGAGCGAAGCGGCGATCTCGCGGGGGCGGGCGCACGTCTCCGCCGCCCCTCGGAGGCCCCGCGGTCAGCGGTTGCCCAGGTGTTGTGCAGGTGCCACCCCCCGTCCGGGGCTAGATTCCTCACCGCTTCCGTTTCCCTCCCCTCATCGGGTCGAAGATGGGGCGACACCGTGTCCGCATCCCGAGTGCGGAGACATCCGATCGGACAGGCGCGCCGAACACCCTGGCGGCGCGCTCGATCGGCGAGCCATCCTGAGAGAGAGGATCGGAGCGCGTGACGGGACCCGAACCCGGAAGCGACCAGAGAACAGCCAGCATCGACCACCACCCCGAGAACCTCCGCCTGCTCCCCTGGCCGCAGGCGGACGCCTCCGTCCTTCGCGACACCCTCGCGCACGCGGGCGGCGGACTCGAGAGCGAGAGCGAGATCCTCGTGCGCCACGACCGCTACCTGCGCGGTTGGGCGGACGGAGACGCGTTCTTCTACGTGGTCGAGCTGGACGGACTCTCCGTCGGCTCCATCGGCTATTGGTACGGCTGCTCGCGCGGCGTCGTCGCCTACGAGGCGGCGTGGAGCATCGCTCCGCACGCCCGCGGCATCACCGCGGACTCCGTGCGGATGCTGCTCGAGGAGGCGGCGGCGTTCCCCGTGCCCCGCTTCGTGCACGCCTTCGTGGCGGAGAGCGACCTGGACGCCGGCGCGACCTGCGTCGAGGCCGGCTTCGACCGGATCGACCTCGTCGAGCAGGGCGAGCCGCCGGAGCTCTACGTGGACTGGGCGTTCGACCTGGCCGCCGTGGCCTGATCAGATCCCGTGGCGCTCCAGCCACGGCCGCAGCACCGCGAGGAACTCCTCGGGGTGCTCGAGGCCGGGCAGGTGCGCCGCGTCCTCGAGCACGTGCAGCTCGGCACCGCTCACCTCGGCGGCGAGGTGCTCGCAGACCGGCAGCGACTCCGAGAGGTCGCGCGCGCCCGCCACGACGAGGGTCGGCACGGCGATCTCCCCGAGCCGCTCGCCCGCCGGCCCGGAGGGATCGACCGGGCGGGGGCCTCCGCCTCGTGGCCGACGCCCGTGAGCGCGAGCTCCCGGACCCGCGCGAGGAACTGCGGAGCCACGTCGTCCGCGGAGCGGTCGGGACCCACGGCCCAGAGCTCCGCCTCGACGATCGCCGCGGCCTCCCGCTCGCCCGCGAGCTCCAGCGCCTCGACCTCCCCGAAGCGGCGCTCCTCCTCCGCCGTCAGCGCGGGGTAGTCGAAGCCCGCCAGGCCCGGGGCGATCACGACCAGGCCGGTCACCCGCTCCGGATGCTCGAGCGCCAGGTCGAGCGCGAGCGTCCCGCCCCGCGAGCAGCCGACGACCACCGCGCGCTCGACCCCGAGGTGGTCGAGCACGTCCAGGGCGTCCCGGCGCGGGTCGTACTCCACGTCCTCCGTGCTCGTTCCGCCCGCGCCGCGGACGTCGTAGCGGACCACCAGCCGGTCGCGCGAGAGATCGGGGACGAGCGGGTCCCACATCCGCAGGTCGGCGATGCCCGCGTGCACGAGCAGCAGGGCGGGCGCGGAGGCGTGGCCGTCCGCCTCCCAGTGGAGGCTCGCGCCGGGGACCTCGAGATGCGGCATGCCGCACACCGTAGGCGCGTCCCGCCGGCGCTGCAACGCCCGGCCACTGCCTAGGGTGGAGGCGCGACAGCGGACGGGCCGCGGCGGGGAGGCGGCAGCGTGGAGGGCGTGCTCACCGGCTTCTCGATCATCGGGGTCGTCATCGCGGTCGGCTACCTGATCGCGCGGTTCCGGATCGTCCCGCCCGAGAGCCGGCTGATCCTGTCGCGGATCGCCTTCTTCGTCACGACGCCGGCGCTGCTGTTCACCGTGCTGTCGCGGGCCGACGTCTCCGTCCTCTTCTCCTCGTTCCTGCTCGTCTCGCTCCTGACGGTGCTGACCGTCGCCCTGCTCTACGTGCTGGCCTCGCGGCTGCTCTTCCCCCGCCCGCTGCCGGAGACGGTGATCGGGACCGCGGCCTCCTCCTACGTCAACGCCAACAACATCGGACTGCCGGTCGCCATCTACGTGCTGGGCGATCCGCAGTGGGTGGCCCCGACGCTCCTCCTGCAGCTGATCGTCCTCGCGCCGACGATCCTGACGCTGCTCGACGTCTCGACGAGCGGGCGGACCTCGGTCGGCGCGATCCTCACGCAGCCGCTGCGGAACCCGATGATCATCGCCTCCGCCCTCGGCCTCGTCGTCGCCCTCACCGGCGTGGAGCTGCCCGCGCCCGTGCTGCAGCCGTTCTCGATCATCGGCAACGCGTCGATCCCGCTGGTGCTGATCGCCTTCGGGATGTCGCTGCGCGGGCAGCGGCCGCTGGAGGCGGGGCCGGCGCGGGTCGAGGTGGTGGTCGCGTCCGTCCTCAAGTCGCTGGTGATGCCGGCGGTCGCGCTGCTGCTGGGGCGCTTCGCGTTCCACCTCGACTCCGAGCACCTCTTCGTGGTGACGGTGACCGCCGCGCTGCCGACCGCGCAGAACATCTTCACCTTCGCCTCGCGCTACGACCGGGGCGTCGCCGTCGCCCGCGACACGGCCCTCGTGACCACGGTCGCCGCAGTGCCCGTGCTCATCGGGGTGTCCCTCCTGCTGGGCTGAGCGGAGCAGCATCCCCGCCTCCCGCTCGGTCCCGGCGGAGGCGCCGGACGGCCCGCGCATCCGCGTCGAGTGTCCCTCGTCCTGGGACGGGGCCGGTGGCGCGGGCCCGGTCGCACTCCGCCGACCGTCGCTTAGGCTCTCTCGAATGAGCACCACCACGTCCGCCGACCGCTCCACCCGCGGCAGGCCGCGCCGCCGTCGCGGCCTCTGGATCACGCTGATCGTCCTCCTGGTCCTGCTGATCGGCGCCGTCGTCGCGGTGCTCCTCGGCGTGCGCACCTACGACAAGGCGATGACCGTCCGCGACAAGCTGACCGAGGCGATCCCGCTGGTGTCGCAGGTGACGGACAGGCTGACGACGTTCGACACCTCCGGGGCGGAGGAGACCGCGGGCCGGATCGCGACCCTCACCGGCGAGGCGCGCGACGAGACCGAGGACCCGGTGTGGCGGGTGATGGAGGTGGTGCCCGTCCTCGGGCCGAACCTGTCCGCGGTCCGCGCCGCGACCGAGATCGCCGACGACGTCTCCGGCCGGATCGTCACGCCGCTCTCCACGACCTCGCTCGACATCCTCAAGCCCGTCGACGGCAGGGTCGACCTCGCGGCGGTCACCGAGCTGTCGCAGAAGATCACCGTCGCCAAGGAGGTCGTCGACGCGGCGCAGACCCGCGTCGAGGGCATCGACCGCGGCCCGCTGGTGCCGCAGGTCGCCTCGGCCCTCGACTCCTTCACTCCGCAGCTGGCCACCGCGACCGCGGCGATGGAGCAGGTCGAGCCGCTCACCGCGATCCTCCCCGACTCCCTCGGAGCGTCCGGTCCGCGCCACTACCTGGTGATGTTCCAGAACCTGGCGGAGTCGCAGGCTCTGGGCGGCGGCGCGTCGTCGGTGATGCAGCTCGACGTCGACGGCGGCGCGATCTCGATCGGCCGTCAGCTGGGCAGCGGCGACTTCCGCGGTCTGGCGCCCGTCACCGTCGACCAGAGCGCGCTCGACACCATCGGCGAGAACATGGCGACGACCTTCAACGTCTCGACCAGCCGCCCCGACTTCCCGACGGCCGCCTCGATCGCCTCGCAGTTCTGGGCGCAGAAGTTCCCCGAGCAGAGGATCGACGGCGTCCTCGCGATCGACCCCGTCGCCCTCTCCTACCTCCTCGGCTCGACCGGGCCCGTGACCCTCACCGACGGCACGGTCCTCACGAGCGAGAACACCGTCTCGACCCTGCTCAACGAGGTCTACTTCCGCTACCCGGAGTCGGTCGTGGCCGAGCGCACCGACGAGTTCTTCTCGGAGGCGAGCGCGACGGTCCTGGGCAAGATCCTCGGCGGGGAGATGGAGCCGACGAAGATGCTCCCGGCGATCGTGAAGGCGGTCGACGAGAGCCGCATCCTCGCCTACAGCTCCGACGCCGACGAGCAGGCGCTCCTCGCGCCCACGCCGATCGCGGGGGTCCTGCCGCAGACGACGACCGACGGCACGACCACCGGAGTGTTCTTCCAGGACGCCTCGGGCGGCTCGAAGATGGACTACTACCTGAGCACGGCGGTCACGCAGTCGAGCGCGGGCCGGTGCGCCGCCTCCGGCGCGGTCTTCACCACCTCCGTCACCGTGACCAACACGATCTCGAAGGCGATCGCTCGGACGCTGCCCGGCTACGTCGCCGCGGCCGGCGGGCGCGGTGCGTACCCCCTGGGCGACTTCGTCACCAACATCTACGTCTACGGCCCTCCCGGGACCACGGTGTCGAGCGCGGCCTGGGCCGACGGCACGGGGTACGGACCCGAGAGCCTCGACGACCTCGGCCGTCCCGTCTCGAAGGTCGCGGTGCAGCTCTCGCCCGGCCAGTCCGAGACGTTCGACGTGCAGTTCAGCGCCGGCGACGCCTCCGGCTTCGGCGACCAGACCGTGCGGGTGACCCCGATGATCAACCCCACCGCGGTGACGCTGAACGACGAGCCCGCCTGCGGCTGACCTCGCCTTCGCGCGCCTCCGGGTCGGTGCTGGACCAGCGCCGAGCACGCCGACCGCTGACGTGCCCCCGGGTCGGTGCTGGACCAGCGCCGACCGAGCCGACCGCTGACGCGCCCCCGGGTCGGTGCTAGACCAGCGCCGACCCGGGGATCGAGCTCGTCACGAGCGAGGAGGCGAGGAACGCGGTGGCGATGCAGAGCACGAACCCGATGACCGGCACGAGGAACGCGCGACGGCCCACGAGGTAGCGCACGACCGTCACGGCCACGGCGATCAGCGTCAGCGCGGGCGGCCCGATCAGCGCGATCGAGACGCCCCAGTCGATCCGGTCGAAGTCGCAGGCGAAGTTCTGGCCCTCGCACTGCGCGGGGAAGACCGAGAGGATCGCGGCGAGGTAGCCGAGCACGATCGTGAGCAGGCCGAGGGCGAGGCAGCCGAGGATCGAGAGCACGAGGTCCCAGCGGCGCCGGCGCGGCTTCCCGGCGGCGATGATCTCGCCCACCGAGCGGTAGGCGTCGGACCGGAACTCGTCGTGCGCGGCTCCGGGACGGGCGGTCGCGGGGCGGGCGGTCGCAGGGCGCGCCGTAGCGGGTCGGGCGGCGGGGCGGGAGGCGCCGGCCGAGGCGGCCTCGGCCCGCGCGCGCTTCTTCTTCGACGAGGCCATGCTCAGAAGATCATCGGGCGGTCGTCGTCGAGGGTCGTCTCCAGGTCGAGGTCGACCACCACCGGGACGTGGTCGCTCGGGGCGTCGCCCTTGCGCTCGTCGCGGTGGATCGAGGCGCCGGTGACGAGGTCGCCGAACGCGGGGGAGCCGAGCACGAAGTCGATCCTCAGCCCCTCGTTGCGCGGGAAGCGGAGCTGCTTGTAGTCCCAGTAGGTGTAGCCCTCGGGCACGAGCGGGCGGACGACGTCGCGCAGGCCCGCGTCCTCGAAGGCGGCGAAGGCGGCGCGCTCGGGGATCGAGACGTGCGTGGATCCGGGGCCGAGGCTCGGGTCGCCCACGTCGCTGTCGAGCGGCGCGACGTTCCAGTCGCCGACCAGGGCGAGCGGCAGGTCGGGCTCGGCGGCCAGCCACTCGCGGGTGCTCGCCTCGAGGGCCGCGAGCCACTCGAGCTTGTAGAGGTAGTGCGGGTCGTCGACCGCGCGGCCGTTCGGGACGTAGAGGCTCCAGACGCGCACGCCGTCGACCGTGGCGCCGATCGCGCGGGCCTCCAGCGGGTAGGAGCCGTCGGCTGCCGCCTCCTTCGCGAAGCCGGGCATGCCCGGGAAGCCGATCTGCACGTCCTCCATCGGCAGGCGCGAGGCGATGCCGACGCCGTTCCACTGGCTGAGCCCGACCATCTCGACGTGGTAGCCGGCGTCGGCGAAGGCCTCGTGCGGGAACTGCTCGGGCTTGCACTTGAGCTCCTGCATGGCGAGGACGTCCACGTCCTCGCGCACGAGCCAGTCGACGACGCGGCCGGTGCGGGCCCGGATGGAGTTCACGTTCCAGGTGGCGATGCGCATCCTGGAAGTGTAGGAGCCGCCGCCGACACGTCTCCTGCGCGTCCTCCGCGCGTCCCGGCGGCCGCGGGCCGGGGGAGTCATCCCCTCGGCGGATTGCGGAACCGGTGTCGGTGGTCGATGGTTGTCTAGCGCCGTCCCGACCGGCCGTTCGTCGTGCCGTCCGGACGCCGCCGCCGCCCGCGCCGTGCGGGCCCGACGGGCTCCCCGGCGCTCCGCGCTCCCCAGCCCGGTCCCCACC